>JBEAQB010000127.1:0-3310 GCA_041164125.1 Cyanobacteriota bacterium | reverse complement strand
GCAAAAATGTCACTGTTATACCGTGGATCTCCTCCCATTTGCTCTAAGGGAATATATCCAGGTGTGCCAATACAAATAGTTTGTGTTGTTCCCTTTGTCTCGATTATGGTTGCTTGATTCTCAATCTCCTTGACTGCTCCAAAATCAATAATCACTAACTTGCCGTCTATTTTTCGCCGCATTAGATTGGATGGCTTAATATCCCGATGAATAACATGCGCCTCGTGCACAAATCTCAGTACTTCTAGTACCTCTCGAATCAATAAGAGCGTTTTTCTTTCATCGAAATTTATTAACTTATTATTTAAGTCTTCTCCCTCTACATAATCTAATACTAAATAAAATTCCTTGTCTTGCTCAAAGTGGGCAAGTAATCGGGGGATTTGGTTATGTTGCCCTAGTTTTTGCAGGGTGATTGCCTCTTTGTCAAACAATCGTCGGGCTATACTAAAAACCTGGGAGTCTTGGGAATTGATTTTTAATCGTTTAACCACACATTCCGGATGTCCTGGTAACTGTAGGTCTCTCGCTAAATAAGTGACACCAAAGCCACCACTTCCCAAGAGAGATTGGATATGATAACGGTTCGAGAGGAGAGTCCCCATTTGTAGGTCAGACATGATAGCAGTGGGAAAAATGAATATTCAACAAGATTTTCTAATATTTCTCATAAATGTAACCCAGATTCTACGGAGGGACTTTAGTTTTCCGTGAATTCATGAAAGCTTTTCTCGATAAAAGCCTTAGCTTGGCAGCAATCTATCCAAAGAACGCCAAAGTTCAACTTGGCGGTAGCTTCAAGACATCAGACTAAGCTTTGGGCCAGGGTCCTATCCATTCGCCCCCACGGTAACGCCAGTGGGGAAACAGTAGACGCATCCCAGTCCAAGAAAAACAGTAAATGGATATCCAGACCAAACTATAATGTGTGACAAAGAAGAAAGGGCTAAAATGGCTTGGTGGTACATAAGGAGGCAAGCCGACAAAATAAAACAGCCCACCGAGAAAGACCCCTTCCACAATCGCTGCTGCAAATTGGAGGATACCAGGCCAGTCATGGTCCCAGAAAAGTTGCATCAAAAAATGGTAAAGGACATCCCAAACCATGCCTAAAACGCCGACATATACAAGCACCCACCAATAATCACTAGAAGGATGTCGCCCCACAATACCATCCGCAAATAGCCAGGTAATAAGAGCGCCTACAGTAGCTAAGAGAAATAAACGGGTTTGCCAGCGACCAAATAAGGTAGGAGTCATAAGTTAATATTATGGTAATGAGTTTGCGGCCCACTTAGCCCATTGCCAGGCAGAGTGCAATCCCTCAACCCGGTGAATCCCCGGAGCATTATGTTGCGCCAATGATTCAGATGATCGATGAGCTGCGTACTGAAGACCTAAGAAAGTATCGACAGGGGCATAAGGTCCCCCCAAGGTAATGATCCCAGCGGCGTACATACGGGCGCCTTCATTTTGCATTTTGGGGATCTCAAAATCATTTTGTACGTGTAAGCGATTTTGAGGATTTAATTCCAAATGGTAGTGGGTGACTAAATCATTGATTAATGGATGTTCCTGCGGGTCAGAAATTAATCCGGTGCAGTCAATGATAAAGTCAGCTTGGAGTTTATTTTCAGATTGCGTCGTCTGAACGTAGATTACTTTCCTTCCCTGTTCATCTTGTTTAACCGTCCTGACTTTGCCAAAGCTGATTGTATACCATCCCTCCTTCAACCCCTGGTTGACAATTTGGCGCCACTCCCTACGGCTAGCCGTCGTGGTTCCCCCCCATGCTTCGAGTAACTCCCGGCGGCGATAAGGATCGGCTGATTCAAGCATTTTACGCATATCCCCTCCCCAGGTTCCTTTCGGCCAATTGTAAGGTTGAAATTCCCAATGATTTTCGACATACCGCTGAGCTAGTCCAAATCGCTGTCCATGGCGAGGGGCACGACTAAGATGGGTAATGAAAACATGAGGATTTTGCTTACGCACCTGGTATAGTTTATCCAGAATTTGGGATGCAACAATCCCTGAACCGCGAATTACGACTGTGCCACCATTTCGTTCCAACGACTCATAGACATGATCATGTTGTTCATATCCATGAACAACGGACTTAAAATCACCATAGGTAATGCGGTATCGTTGTAGATCATCAAGTAATTTGATCGCTGGGTAACCTGTACATAAATGTAGGTACTTTGACAAAAGGTAGCCATGACTTGGCGGCCCATCGGGTCTTGTGGCGGAATAAGCAATAATATAGCGACCATCATCAGTCTTGCGGATGTTGCGAACACTGGCATAACACCACATATCTTGCCAACCGATTCGTTGAGCTTCGCGATCTATGGAATCGAATACGTCTTTGGCTCGCGGGGTGTAGGTATCAGCCAAAATAGGTTCAGCAAAAACTTGCCAGAGAAATCCAAGGGCTGAAGGCAATTGCCCCTTAGAAAAGGCACGCCAGGCATCTCGCAATGCATAACCCGGCCATCCCCAAATGTTATCGGGACAGGAGTCTGACCCAGACCGTATTCTTTTATGTCGATAGATTTGATTATTCCGCAGTAACGTTTCGTAGCGGGCGTAAGGCTTTGGCTGTAAGCCTAAAACAGTGATCTGTTCCTTCTTTACCCCGCCAATGCGGAGATGATCGACCCAAACGAAACTACCGATGCCGCCACCAATAGCCGCATAATCGGTTTCTCTCAACAGACTCGTGGGTAAATGGTCGATGTTGACCTGTCGGGCCGCCAAAAACTCCGGTGGTGGAAAAGTCGCTGAAGGCGCATGGGCCTGAATGGATCTGGGCGGTAACGCTTGGAGATCATCGGACTGGGGATGAAAGATAATGGTGGATGAAAGGGGCGCTGAATTGCCAGCAAGCCCTAACGGCTGAATGGGGCTAATGATTGTGTCATCAGCATCGTTAGACGGATTGCTAACTGCTTCGTTCACCAAGACTATCGTTAAGTCATAGTTACCAATTCCAAGGCTGCTGCCGCTAGAAAGGTAATGTCGACCCCGCTGAATTCGCACTCCATCAACCGAAGTCCCGTTAGTACTATAATCTTCAATGATGAGTTGTCCCTCAACCATGCTAAGCTGAGCGTGGTATCGAGAAATTTTTTTGTTTGTATCAAGCAGTTGAAATGGGGTGATCGGTTGCCCGTCTATATCAACAGGCAGTGCTTCAACTACTCGCCCAAAAGCGATTGGTAAAGCCAAGATTTGTTGGTGTTGCTCAGCAGTAATGGGATTGTCCCATGTTAATTGAACGTCCATAGAATGCCCTGTAATGTTT
>JBEAQB010000126.1:0-8450 GCA_041164125.1 Cyanobacteriota bacterium | reverse complement strand
AGGCCCGGAAATCGTCCCCGCGCTCCTCAAAACTGCGGTATTGATCAAAGCTAGCACAGGCGGGGGAGAGGAGTACGCACCCGCCGCCCCTTGCTTGGGCCAGTTCAAAGGCGCGATTGACTGCATTACCCATGGTTTCGACGATTTCGTAGGCGTTGTATCCTACCGACCGGAGGCGATCGCCAAAGGCGTTGGCCGCGTCTCCAATCAGTAACACCGTAACTGCCTTGGCTTGGATCTGGCTTAACCAGGCCTGATCATCCCCTGCTTTGGCTTCACCGCCGGCGATCAAAATAGTGGGTTTTTGCATTGATGATAACCCGACCTCTGCCGCATCATAATTGGTCGCCTTACTATCATTAATAAATTCAACGCCTGCAACACTGCAAATCGGCTCTAACCGATGGGGAACCCCGGTAAAGGTTAACAATGTTTCTGTGATTGCTTTTTTATCAATCGCCGCTAAACGGGCCGCGGCGATCGCCATCAATAGGTTTTGATGATTATGACGGCCCGGCATTTTGAATAAATTGATTGGAGCAATCAATTCCCCAAACGCATTGATCCAATTGTCCTGTAGATAGACCCCCTGCTTAGGATTGCAGAGTAAATGTGCTGGCCCCTGGGTACTGGTCCAATACGCATCGGGATAATGGGTGGGAGCCTGATTGTAAAGATGGGGATCATCCCCATTTAGCACCTGACTGTCAGACCGAGATAATAGACTGGCTTTGATGGCATAGTAGTTTTCCAGTGTTTTGTGACGACTCAGGTGATCGGGGGTAAAAGTAGTCCACAGGCCAATTTGGGGGGCTAAGGTCGCAGACGACTCGATTTGATAGCTACTAATTTCCGCAACAATCCAATCGTAGGATTGCGCTTGTAAAACCAGTTCGCAAGCCGCATAACCAATGTTGCCGCAGGCCGGTGCCCTCAACCCTGCCCGCTGAAAAATGGCTTGCACCAAGGAGGTGGTAGTCGTTTTGCCATTTGTCCCGGTAATCCCAACCCAGGGCACGGATTTTAGGTAAAGCCATGCCAATTCTAGTTCCCCCATCACCTCAATCCCCCGTGAACGCGCTTCCACAAGCAAGGGCAGATCCCAGGGCACCCCTGGGCTGACTACCAAGCGTTGGGGCCATCCTTCCTGATCTGGATTGAGGCAATGTCCCAGTTTGAGGTCAATCCCTTCGTCGATTAACGGTGCCCCCAGTTGCCTTAGGGTTTCGGTGTTAGTCTGATCAGACAGGGTCACAGCCCAGCCTTCGCGATTGAGAACTCGCGCTGCGGCAATACCGGAACGACCTAACCCAATTACACAAGCTTGGGGCATAATTTACGTCTCTTGTAAGTACACAAACAACAAACCACAAAGAACATGGCTTAGACAAGCTATCTTGCTCAACTTAAAGTTGATGATGAGCATGACTGACCATTGATCGACTATAGATCATCGGGGATCCGGTTTGACCGCTGTTAGCCTCCCGGCGAAGTCTGACCCAGTCTTTGCTGGAAAGTCTCGTACAATAAATCAGAGTTTTATTTCCTTTTGCGTTGATGCCTGCCACTGTCCCCCCCAATTTTCCCCAGCGTTTACCCCCTTGGTTGAAAAGACCGATTGGCAAAGCCAGTGAGTTGTCAACGGTACAGCAAATTATCAAGCAACGCCAGATTCATACCATTTGTGAAGAAGGGCGTTGTCCTAATCGCGGCGAATGTTACGCCCAAAAAACGGCGACGTTTTTGTTAATGGGCCCTGTCTGCACCCGCTCCTGTGCTTTTTGCCAAGTTGATAAAGGCCATGCACCAATGCCGTTGGATCCCGACGAACCTGCCAAGGTGGCAGAAGCGGTACGATTATTGGGATTAAAGTATGTGGTCTTAACCGCAGTGGCTCGGGATGATCTCACCGATGGCGGGGCGGGCTGGTTTGTAACGGTGATGGATCATATTCGCCAAACTAATCCCCAGACAGAGATTGAAGTTTTAACCCCGGATTTTTGGGGGGGGAAGGACGGAGACGCTGGACAGCAGGCAAGGGTTTGCCAAGTCGTAGCGGCCAAACCGATCTGTTATAACCACAATATCGAAACCGTCGAACGGTTACAGGGAAAAGTCCGACGGGGAGCAAAATACCAGCGCTCCCTGGCAGTACTACGGTGGGTCAAGGAAGCGGATCAATCTATTTTTACCAAATCAGGCTTAATGTTAGGTCACGGGGAAACGGAAGCGGAAATTATCCAAACCCTCAAGGATTTGCGGGCCGTCGGCTGCGATCGCCTGACTTTGGGGCAGTATATGCAACCGTCCCTTGCCCATTTACCAGTGCAGAAATATTGGACGCCGGAGGCGTTTAACCATCTCGGGGAGATAGCAAGGGAGTTGGGCTTTAAGCACGTGCGGTCGGGGCCGCTGGTGCGGAGTTCCTATCATGCGGGGGAAGCAGACTCCGTCACAAGGTTTTCCCCAGCGGCTTGATCCAGTAACCAAATGAGTTCTCCTTGGGGCTGAATAAAACGGGCCGGATAGTGCTGGGCGTTGGCATCGGCGGCAAAAATCTCGGCGAGGGCCGCTTGCTTACTAGCACCAGCCACTAAAAACACCACCGCACGGGCTTGATTAATCAGCGGAATGGTGAAGGTGAGTCGGGGTTGCCCCGCTTTATTGCCGACTGTAATCAGGCGATCGCACACTTGTAAGGCGTCAGTATGGGGAAAAAGTGAGGCTGTATGGCCATCATCTCCTAAACCCAATAAAATCAAGTCAAAAAGCGGGAATTGCCCTGGTTCTAGTTGAAAAACGTCAGTTAATGTCTGCTCGTAAGCCTGGGCGTCACCAGCTGGGTCATTGGCATCTGTCGGCATGGGATGAATATTACCTTCGGGAATGTCAATGTGATCTAACCAGGCTAACCGCGCCATGCGCTGATTGCTATCGGGATGATCCGCGGGCACATACCGTTCATCCCCCCAAAAGATATGAATTTTTTCCCAGGGTAAGGCTTGATGGGCCAGGGCTTCATACAAGGGCTTCGGGGTACTGCCACCAGACAAGGCGATCGCCGCTTGGCCCCGTTCCGAGATCGCTTTCATGATGCGGCTGGTGCTACAGACTAAGGCTCGCTCAACCAGAATTGTTTTATTGGCTAACACATCTACGGTAACGGCCATCACAAACCTCTTTCCTAATTTTCAGGGTAGCGTTTTCCTGATTTTGGCGAAGTTTTTGAAATTGAGTGCCAAATTGTTGAAATTCTTCATGAAGCGATGGCAAAGGGGCTAAAAGGGGTTGATAAACCGGCCCGCTTGTCAGCCGTGAAGCTTCACTGCACGTACGCGAGTTTAGTGGGCCGAAGACTGTAACAGTTCCAACTGTGAAAAATCAATGCGACCGGCAGCATACAGCGTTTGAGCAATCTCAGAAAATCGTAAAACTGCATGGGCATTATATCCCTGGTTTTTTAGGGTTTGGGAAACCGCTCTTTCGTGGTCAATTAAAACCACCACATCTTTAACAATTAAGCCGACAGATTCTAGCTTACCAATTCCTTCTAAAACACTATTGCCAGTAATCATCACATCATCAATGACAACTGCCGTTTCTCCGGCATGAAAATCCCCTTCCACTAACCGTCGAGTGCCGTGATTTTTAACTTCTTTGCGCGGAAAAATCATTGGGTGATTCAAACGAAGTCCTAATCCAGTGGTGGTGGGTAACGATCCATAGGGAATGCCAGCAATGCGATCAAAGATAAGGGTTGTCAGAATATCAATGTAAGCCTTTAACACCTGTTCAAATACCTGGGGATGGGAAATGATTGTCCTTAAGTCAATGTAGTAGGGAAAGGTTTCGCCTGAAGCTTGCACAAACTCACCAAACTGAATACAGCCTATTTCATAGAGTTGTAAGATCAGATCTTTGTAGGGGTGTTGTTGGAGAAGACACACGTTAGAAAACCAGACTGAACACGCCGGATTTTCTTGGCTGATGTCTGTTCTGAGATGATTGATCTGGTCTCGCAACGTTTGCAGTGCCGACCGAGGATTGGCCTGGGTGAGTAAATCCTGGGGCGCCTCCACAATTAGGCCATCACCATTCAGGGTTAAGCCTGCTTTCAGGGTCAATTCCAAACTTTCTGGCTCAGTTGCCATGTCATTCGCCAGGATTAGACGCTCGGGAGCCAGCTGACGAATACGTTGAATCACGTCGGAACTAGCGCCGACTACTAAACCTAATTGTTCTGAATATCCCCAAGTTTTTGCGTGTTCAACCACCTGTAAATAGAAGGGGGAACTAGGATTAGGATAATTCTCTAATAGGGCTGTTGATGGATTAGCGCCTGCGCACAGAACAAAAACATATTTGTCAGGATAGACTAAAAACGGTGTTACTCCATCTTGAGCGAGTAAAGCATTAACGGTCACAGCGTCAACTTGCCATTGCTGAAAAATCATTTGGGCGAATAAGCTGCTTGTCCGTAAATTGCTATGTTGGGCGTCTAAAATAACCGGAATATCGCTGGGAATAACCGCAAGGATATGGCGTAATAGCGGGATTCCACCGGTTCCTAAAACGTGATAAAAGTCTAGGGTCAATGTGTAAGCACAAACAGCATCAACGGTTTCTGCGACTAAAAATTCCAACCATTCCCTGAGTCCCTCAGGGTGGAGATCCCCATTGTCACCAGTCCCTAACTGTTTCGGCCAAATCCTTGGATTTGGAGAAAGTTCTATCGACAGTAAACTCTGGTTACGGTAAATCGCTTCATTTAATTTATCAACAAAGTTCATAATACCTAGGGCCGTAGCCCCTATTAATTATACCCATCGTACACCGACATCTTCCCAGCGCGGATGCAAGCAGGGGATATGGAGTCATCAGCTAGTTACAGTCCTTGCAGACGAGTCCTACCCAGGTTCACCCTGATCTCTGTCCCGCCCTTAAACTATCAGTGTGCAAACTCTCCATCCGGTAACAGAATATGTCGAGGGACGTCCTCCTAGATCAGGTTGGCATCGTTGTTATTGGCCGTAACGAAGGCGATCGCCTCCAGCACTGTTTGCGGTCAGTCGTTGGGCGGGGGGTCTGTGTTTACGTCGATTCAGGTTCCCATGATGACAGCTTGCTGATTGCCAAGGGTTTAAAAATTGACGTCATTGCGTTAGAGGCCCGCCTTCCCTTTACTGCGGCGAGGGCCCGCAATGCGGGGGTCAACTATCTCGTGACCCATTACCCCCATCTGGCCTGGATTCAGTTTGTGGATGGGGATTGCGAAATGGTTGATGGCTGGCTAGATACCGCATTGATGGCACTGCAAACACATCCGCAATGGGCGGTGGTTTGTGGACGGCGACGAGAAGAGTTCCCCCACCAATCAGTTTTTAATCGTCTGTGTGATTTGGAATGGAACACCCCGATTGGCGAGGCAACAGCCTGTGGGGGGGACTCAATGATGCGTTTGACCGCCTTCCAAGAAGTTGGGGGATTTTATGCTCCCTTAATCGCTGGAGAGGAACCGGAGCTATGTTACCGGCTGAGGCAACAGGGGTGGCAAGTCCAGCGCTTGGCTGTGGACATGACCCGCCACGACGCTCAGATGTTTTCCTGGGGTCAATGGTGGCGGCGCACCATGCGGAGCGGTCATGCGTTCGCAGAAACAGCTTCCCTTTATCCTGATGATCTGACCCTTGGCGATCGCCGTCAACTACGGAGCAATCTTTTGTGGGGGGGGATATTACCGCTATTTATTATGGCGTCTGTCTATAGGGCCCCGTGGTTAAGTGGGTTAATCAGCCTGACCTATTTGGCTTATCTCGTTAAAATTTATCGCAACCAGCGCCAACGAAACGTCCCTCGGGAAGATGCTTGGATTTATGCAGTGTTCTGCGTCTTAGGGCGTTTTCCGAGCTTACACGGGCAACTGTTATCAGTCTGTCATCGTTGGTTAGGGAAAAAAACACCCTTGATTGAATACAGCGGCCTAGTAAAGCGGAAGAAATCAGTTCCGCTATAATTAAACTCAATTCCAGGTTGAGTGTAAATTTATGAGCCTAAACAATCCGCGACTTTTGCAAGCCTTAGCGCAACGAACAGCGCTAAAAGTTATTAGTGGGTTAAATAATTTCGACAGCGATCGGGTGAGTGCAGTGGTTCGAGCGGCCCAGGCTGGCGGTGCGACCTTTGTTGATATCGCGGCTGATCCTGATTTGATTCAACACGTACGCAGTCTCATTGATCTGCCCATTTGCGTTTCTGCAGTAGATGCCCAACGGTTAGCCGATGCCGTAGAAGCGGGAGCCGATGTGGTGGAAATTGGTAATTTTGATAGCTTTTATGCCCAAGGTCGCCGTTTTGAGGCCCCAGAAGTGCTGGCATTAACCCGGGCCACTCGTCAATTATTGCCCCACACACCCTTGTCTGTTACGGTTCCCCACCTATTAGCCCTAGATGAGCAAGTGCAATTGGCCGAAGCCTTAGTCAACGCCGGGGCTGATATTATCCAAACCGAAGGCGGCACGAGTGCTATCCCTCACCATGCTGGCACCTTGGGGCTGATTGAAAAAGCCGTTCCCACCCTGGCGGCAGCCCACGCAATTTCCCGCGCCGTAACGGTTCCCGTTCTTTGTGCGTCTGGTTTATCTGATGTCACTGTGCCCCTGGCGATCGCCGCAGGGGCCCGTGGGGTTGGGGTTGGTTCTGCCGTCAATCAACTGACTGACGAGTTGGCCATGGTGGCGACAGTACGCCGTTTAGTTGAGGCATTGGTCGCGAATCCGATGGTTGTTGCTTAAGCTACTGGTGTGACGAAGTAGGTCACAAGTCTCCCTTTTACCCAGGGAAGACGAAAGGGGTCATAACTGACAAAGCCAATAGGACTGTTATGGCTCCTCCTCTAGCGGCTGATCAGCCCCAAAAGACTGGCTGGGACATTAGTTGGCACAGGCGACGCAGCTTTCCCCCGTGGAATCCTTGAAGTCATCCTTCTGTACAGTACGGATATAATAAATAGCTTTACAGCCTTCTTGCCAGGCCAAAACTAAGGTGTCAAAAATATCCTTGGCATTGAGGCTGCGGTCGGGTTCTTCGGGAAAATAAACCCCGGCGTTTAAGTTGAACAGCAACTCCATGGAAATTCCTGTATCAATCCATTGCTGCATAGCGGCAACAGCTTTCACTACTTTGGTTTGATCCATTGTTTTATTCTCTGGGTAGAACCAAAAACAGTTACTAATAAAGGGCGGTGCGATGGGAACGGTTCCTTTAGCCCATTTGTCGTAGAAAAAGCGACTGTACACCGGCAAAATACTGGCGGTACACCCTTGGACTAGGGAAGAGGAGGTATTGGGGGCGATCGCCGTGATGTGGGAGTTGCGGATGCCGTAGGATTGGATATCATCGGCTAATTTTTCCCACCGCTCTGGTTTAGCGGCATTTTGCTGGAACCACTGTACTGGCTTGGAGCCGATTAACAAGCCCTTTTGCCAATCGCTGCCGGGAAAAGCTGGAAACGCGCCCCGTTCCTTGGCCAGTTCCATGGAGGACTGGGTACACCAATAGCCAATTTCTTCAAATAAACGACTAATGTCCGCTAAATTGTCGTAATTCAAACGGCGTTTAGCAAGCCAATCCGCCAGCCCCATACACCCCACCCCGATAGTGCGATAGCGGTCGTTATGGTTTTTCGCATCCGCGAAGGGGGGATGGGTCAGCTCAATGGTGTTATCCAGCATCCGCACGGCAATTTGACTCACACCGGAGATATCTTGGAGATCGATGTTAGCGAGGTTGAGGCTGACTAAGTTGCAGCAATGGGCTTCCTGGCCGGGGGTAACGTTGGAAAAGGATTCCGTACAGAGGTTAACCCCAGGAATATAACCCACATGCTTATTGGGATTAGCCTGATTGATGGTGTCCTTAAACGACAAGTAGGGCATCCCAGTTTCCACCTGGGTCCGCATCACCTGTTTGAACAGTTCCCGGGCGTTGATGCGTTTATAAAGGGTAATTTTTTGATCCAGTTCCGATTCAATTAACTGATAGGCCTGCTCAAATTTTTCGCCCCACAGTTCCGCCAACTCTAACCCTAGATTTTCCCGTACTTCATAGGGATCCACCAATGTCCACTCTTCCCTGTTGATTACCCGCCGCATAAATTCATCGGGCAAAATCAATTGGGGAAAAATATCGTAAGCTTTGCGTCGTTGATCGCCGTTTTCTGCTTGCATTTCCAAAAATTCCGGCACATCCCAATGCCAAATATCTAAGCCAACCGTAACGGCCCCGGCCCGACGCCCCCCTTGAGTAACGGCGATCGCCGTGTCGTTGAGGAGTTTAATCCAAGGAATAACGCCTCCGGATGCATTGGCTTTTTGCATCACCCAACTGCCAGTGGCCCGAATGCGGGACACATTAACCCCCACACCCCCACCGTTTTTAGAAATCCGGGCCGT
>JBEAQB010000125.1:0-7845 GCA_041164125.1 Cyanobacteriota bacterium | reverse complement strand
GCGTATGGCTTTCCCAGTGCCCCTGGGTAGCTAATCCCCGTTGCAGGATATTCTTGGCGGCATTCACGTCCCGGTCTTCGATATACCCACAGTGAGGGCAATTATGCGTCCTGACACTGAGAGCTTTCTTGACCGTTTCTCCGCAATTGGAGCAATTTTGGCTGGTGTAGTGGGGCAGTACGGCAACGGTTACCCGCCCATACTTCTCCCCAAAATACTTCAGCCACTGACAGGATGTCGCCCATCCGGCATCACTAATCGACTTGGCTAGGTGTCGATTCCGTACCATGTTCTTCTCCAAAGTCCGTTCCAACAACGTCCCAAAAATGGCCGGCTCCACATTACGCCAATCCCGTTTCGCCGCCGTCAACAAAATTTGTAACTGATCCGCCGACAGCGCAAACGCCTGGGAATCAGCAAACAAACCGCCATTAAACCGTAATAATTGCGCCTGAAAGCCAAAACTCGTCCCCTCATTCATCGCCCGCCATAACCCTTCCACTTCCGCCTTAAATATCTGAGGATTGGCTAACCAACGAGTCTCTAACGCCTCCGTAAATAACTGCTCCTTCAGTAAGCCCACATCCTCCGCAAACATCGTAAAAATACAGCGCATCAAAAATTGAGCCACCGCCTGGGGTTCCGCCGTTTCCTCTAATGTTTTCGCCAAATCTGCCAAATCCGCCGCCACTTCCCGCGTTACCTGGGCTGCAATCTTTTCCGGGTTCAACGACTGGGGATCCGTGAAAATTTTATAGAAAAATTCCTTGATCTCCGGTTTTGCCAAATCCGCAAAGGGAATTTCCTTAACACTGTCATAAGTCCCGTAATTACCATTGGCACTCAGCCACGACTCACTGAAATCCTGCCAGACCCGAAAATGATCGCCGATGTCACAGGTAATCAAAAACGGCGGTTTCGGCTCCACAAACCGCGCATACCGTAACGCTTGGTGAAAGGCCTGTTTCATAGCCTTGCGATAACTGGCTGTACCCCGCTTGCCCGTCCCCTTACTATGGCGATCGCTGCCCTGCTTCGCTTCTAGGACAAAACAGCCTTCCTTGTAAAAATCGATATAATTGGTTGTTACCGCTCCACTGGGGGCAATAATTTTCACATCCCGGTCAAAACAATAGTGATTATTGCCCGATCCTTTGGGGGGGATTTTTCTACCCCTAAATAGTCGCAGCAGTCATTTAAAAATGTCTGGTAATTAGCCCGTTCATTTTCTCCAGACCCCGCCCACTTGTCGATAAATCCCTGAGCCATCACGATCGCCGTCCTTGATCCAATAGTTGCAACAGGATCTGAGTTATTGTTTCAATAGATGCTTCGGCTAATTTGTAAAGACGCTGAACTTTTTCCTCGACAATATCCATAGTGGGGTAAGTGAACCTGTAAGTGAGCGCGAATAAGTACACAGTATCACAAAACCCTTAACCTTGACTAAACTATAATCCCATCGAAGCCTCTCCCCCTTGGCGATCGCCCCCTTATTGGTCAATGAAACCACTAAACATTTTTCATGGGTTAAAGGCGAATCAACATGTTGATTCAAGATTCGGGATGGTTATAGGTCTCGACAAAAATAGCGTATAGACCTTCATGAAACCCCCAACCAATTCCCCTGGTATCCTTGAGGATCGCACGACAACGGGGAAAAAATATATCGTGTAAATCATTTTCTTGAACAATTTTTAAAGCTTGGTCAAACATGGATTCCATACCGTCATAAAAGGCTGCGCCAATGTCACCATATTCGTTGGTAAAGCTAACTCCCTGTTCAACGTAATAGATCATTAAGTCAACCAGACTGGTGGGGTTAAAACAAACTTTTTTGTATTCGCTAATGGGCTTTTTGGCAACGGATAACCGCCCTCGACCCATGCCCCGTGCGGGGAAAAATTCTTTTTTGATTTTGGCTTTATACTCATTGACAATTTCACTTTCTGATTGGGAAGAAAGTTTGAGTTGATAATAATTTTTAACTTCAGGAAAACGTCGATAAAGTTCACTGATTTCAGCAATAAGGTCTTCAGGGCTGTAGCTTCCTAATTGTTTTTTGAGTTGGGCTTGGGTTAGTTTTTGGGAAGTCATGGGCTTTAGGGGTAATACAATAAATATGCACCGTTGTTTAAGGATTTCAGTTAAGCCCGGACGACTTGCCCAATCACGGCGATCGCCGGAGCCTCAAACTGAGTCTGATGAATCTGTTGGACAATCGTGGCGAGGGTGCCCTTTAACTCCGCTTGTTCAGGGTGAGTGCCCCACCGAATTAAGGCGATGGGGGTACTGGCGGCTAATCCCCCGGCTAATAATTGGGGAATAATCTTAGCGAGATTGTGGACTCCCATATAAATCACAATGGTTTCTGACCCCTGGGCGATCGCCGCCCAATTAACCTCGGGACGATACTTTCCCGCCGCTTCATGGCCAGTTACGAAGCTTACTGATGAACTATAGTCACGGTGGGTAATGGGAATACCCGCGTAGGCGGGGGCTGCAATGCCCGCTGTGATCCCCGGAACCACTTCCACCTCAATACCCGCTGCCAGCAAATCGGCCATTTCTTCCCCTCCCCGGCCAAAGACAAAGGGATCCCCCCCCTTGAGCCGTACCACGACGGCATAGCGTTGGGCGAGTTGAATTAATAATGCTGTTGTTTCGGCTTGGGCCTTAGTATGGCGTCCCCGCCGTTTACCCCCATCAATTTGCTCCGCTTGGGGATTAATCATCGCTAAAATAGGCGGACTCACCAGGGCATCATAGACAACCGCCTCAGCCTGTTCAAGTAACGCTTTTCCTTTTAATGTCAATAGACCAGGATCACCGGGCCCCGCACCAACTAAATAGACTTTTGCCATTGTCCTCTGAATGTTTATGGATGTCTCTAATTCAGTCCTGGTTTTTCGATCATGCCTTCCCGTTTCAGCAACAGCAAAGCAAGAATAATTCCGATGATTGCTAACAATGCCATCGGGTAAAAGACGTAGTTGTAGGTTCCCAAGAAATCGCGAATATGGCCCGTTACTAAGGTTCCCACCAACGCACCAACACCATAGGCAGTAAAAACAATGCCATAGTTCTGCGCATACTGATCCGGGTTAAAAAACCGGAGGGTAATGGTTGGGGCCATTGCTAGCCATCCCCCCAAACAGAACCAGAATAGACAAAAGGCGATTAAATAGGTACCCACTTGCCCTGTTTGGGCATTGGCCATCAATAAACAGGCAATCAGAATTAGCGTATAGGAAAAAATGGCGATGTAGTGGGGTTTAAAGCGATCACATAACCAGCCAAATAGGGGACGGCTAGCGCCATTGAACAGGGCAAAGAGCGAAACACTGGTGGCCGCAACATCGGGGCTAATGCGAATGATTTCTTCACCGACGGGACTTGAAATACCAATTGCACTTAAACCGACTAAGGTGCCGATGGCGTAGCAAATCCACAAACCATAAAAGGAGCGGCTACGAAACAGGTTGGGGGGGGATGTTAAAGGGGATTTTGTCGTCAATGGGATGGTTTCACCGCGATCCGGGCGGGGGGGCGTCGGTCGAGGGGACCAATGACTGGGGGGTAACTTCATCACCCAGGCAATGGCAACAATGATGACCGTAAAGGCGATACCCAAAACCCGCAACGTGGGGCGCACGTTATAGAGGGCAATTAGGTGATTGGCGAGGGGGGCCGTGATCAAGGGAGACAGCCCAAATCCCACAATGGTTAACCCCACTGCTAATCCTTTTTTGTCGGGAAACCAGCGGGCCGCTACAACCATGGGAACCCCATAAACAATCCCCACGCCGATGCCAGCAATAACACCATAGGTTAAAACCAGAATACCGATCTGGGTGGCAAAGCTGGAGAGGATATAGCCCAAACCGACGATTACGCCACCGATCGCCGTGGTCAGGCGGGGGCCAACCCGCAGGATATAAAAGCCGGCGATCGGCATGGTGAGCGCATAAAAAACCAGGGCAAACGTGTAAGGTAAAAGACTTTGGGTGGCGCTAATCCCCAATTCATTTTCGAGGGGAGTTCTAAAAATACTCCACGAGTAGACACTGCCTAAGCAGAGTAAGATCACCATCCCCAAGGGAAGTAACAACCACCGCCCTCGTTCGGCCGGTTGTCCTAAAACAGTAGGTTTAACACCATGCAGTGTTGCCATGTGGATCACGAAACGAAAGACTGAACAGCGGTGACATGGGTAATTGGCAAGGCCACCTTGCTATCCCTAGAAGTTTTATCCCTAGACATTTTATAAGCTGGATCTATTTTTAGCCCTTTTCCTGCCCTCAGGTTGTATCAAAACCATCAGAGCTTTTGCCCCACTGTGCAAACGCAACAAGGGGGTCACTGGTCAAAATAGTCCCGGACGATTTTGACCATTTGCTGACTGGCGGTACCGTCCCCAAAGGGATTGATGGCATTGGCCATGGTGGCATAGGCTTGGGCATCACTGAGTAATTCCGTCGCGGCTTGAACCACTGTCGGGGGATTCGTGCCCACTAATTTAGCCGTCCCAGCGGCGATCGCCTCGGGGCGTTCGGTGGTTTCCCGTAAGACTAAAACCGGTTTGCCTAGACTGGGGGCCTCTTCTTGTAGTCCACCGGAATCGGTGAGTAACAAATAACAATTTTGAATGGCACCAACCAATTGGGCATAATCCAATGGCTCGGTTAAAAAGACCCGGGGATGATTACCGAGGGCGTCTTGAATCGGCTCCCGTACCGTTGGGTTACGGTGGAGGGGAAGCAGTAAGGCCGTGTCAGGAAAGGCGGCCAGAATTTGCGTAAAACTGCTCAAGATCGCCTGGAGGGGAGCACCCCAATTTTCTCGACGATGGACAGTTGCCAACATGACACGGTATTGAGACCAGTCCAAGCCGGCGATCGAGCAGTGGGGCTTTTGTTTGGCCACCGTTAACAACGCATCAATGACAGTATTGCCAGTGAGGTGAATCTGGCCAGTTACATCGGATTTCCGTAAATTTTCCACTGCTAAGGGGGTGGGGGCAAAATGTAACTGAGCGAGTTGGGAAATGAGGCGTCGATTTGCTTCTTCGGGAAAGGGATTATATAAATTATCGGTGCGCAACCCCGCTTCTACGTGGCCGACAGGAATTTGTTGATAAAAGGCTGCCAAGGCTGCGGCAAAGGCCGTGGTGGTATCCCCTTGTACAATGACTAAATCTGGTGGCTTGGCCTGCCACAGGGGGGCTAATCCCCCTAAGGTGCGTTGGGTGATATCGGTCAAGGTTTGTTGGGGCTGCATGATTTCCAAGTCAACGTCAGCCCTCAACGCAAACAAGGCCATAACCTGTTCCACCATCTCTCGATGTTGTCCCGTCAGAATTACTTGGGTCTCAATATCCGGCTGACTCCGAAAGGCGGAGATCACGGGGGCTAGCTTAATCGCTTCAGGTCGGGTTCCTAAGGTAATACAGACGGATAATGGGGATGCAGCCATAGTTTCACCAATGCAATGATTACAGCTTAATGGAGAAGGGGAGCGATCAAGGCCTGTTGCCAGGCCAACTGTCAGGCCTCCGTTGACAGACAGTTTCCCTTCGCTCCTTTATCCTAAGTAAGAGATCACCGTTAACAAAATTGCCGTCGATCGCCGTTTTGCCTATGAACCCCGTCGATTCTTCCCCCTCCCTCTGCCCTGTTCCGTCAGAACAACAACCCGTCAATGAATATGAAGCGCTGAAGGATGCTTGGCTTTATAACTGGGGCACCGTAGAGTTACTTAACTATGGTAAGAAGTTAAGCCGCTTGGCTGTGGTGATTAGCTTTTTTGTTAGTCCGATCGCCTCTGCCAGTTTTTCCGTGGAAACCCGCCCCCTTCCCTTCGGTTTTGCCACCATTCTGGGGGTCTGTCTGCTACTGTCCCTGTTTGTTTTACGGTTATATCTCGGCTGGCGTTACGTCGGCGATCGCCTCAAGGCGGAAACCGTCACCTATGAGGAATCTGGCTGGTACGATGGTCAGGTATGGCGCAAACCCCTCGAAGTCCAAACCCGCGATCTGTTAATCCTGCGCTATCAAGTGATCCCCGTTCTCCAGCGCTGGCACGGCACCTTACGACTATTGGGCAGCATTGTGGCGATCGATCTGATGCTATGGCTACTAGTGCAGGTCGTCAATTAAAATTGTAAAGAACACCAACTCCCCCCATCGCATGACCCGAGGAAAACGCACCCATTCCCCCACGCTCGAAGTTCACTTGTTGCGAGAGGGGATCATTGAATCGCACCACCTGGTTGAGGCTATTGTCTATGATGAGCGGGGACGAGCGTTAATGTTAGCCGGGGCGAGCGACAGCAATACCTTTATTCGGTCTGCCCTCAAACCCTTTCAAGCCCTAGCTGTTACCAGTAGCGGCACCCTGGATCGCTATGGCCTATCGGATAAAGATTTGGCGATCATGTGCAGTTCCCACCAAGGCACCACCGACCAGGCGCGGCAGGTTTTTAATATTCTTTGGCAAGCCGACATTGAACCCACCGCCCTTCAATGCCCCATTCCCGAAGGTCGACAAAGTCCTTTACAGCATGGCTGTTCCGGTAAACACGCAGGGATGTTAGCGGTTTGTCAACAACGCAATTGGCCGTTAAATACTTACCTGCAACAAAATAGCCCCATTCAGCAATTGATTTTGGCTAAAATTTCAGACTTGTTGGGGATGCCCGGCGCGGAACTGATTTCTGCCCACGATGATTGTGGGGTCCCTACCTACTGTATGGAATTGGGGCAAATGGCTCACCTATATGCCCTGTTGGCCTCTGGGCAACAATTAGGGTTGGAGCGGGTGGTACGAGCCATGACCTATTACCCCTATTTTGTGGCGGGCGAAGGTCGTTTTGACACGGAATTAATGCGCTTAATGGAAGGGGAATTGGTGAGTAAATCCGGCGCAGAGGGCATTCAGTGTGTGGGACGGGTTGGAGAAGGGTTAGGCTTAGCGATTAAGGTCAAAGATGGGGCTAAGCGGGCTAAATATGCGGTGGCGATTCATTTGTTACAACAAATGGGCTGGATTCCTCCCCAGGTTGCCGAAAGTTTATCGGAAAAGTTTGTGCGGTTGAGTCAATATAAACGGTTGGAGGTATTAGGGGAACTGGTAATGTTGTGATGGGGACACAATAGATTTAAGCCAAGGCTAACCTTCAGAGAAAGGGATTCACCCTGCCGTTAAGTTGGAATGAGATTAAGGAGCGGGCGATCACCTTTAGCCAGGAATGGCAGGGAGTCACATCGGAGAAAGCGGAGGGCCAATCGTTTTGGAATGAATTTTTTCATGTGTTTGGGGTGTCCCGGCGCAGGGTAGCGAGTTTTGAGCAACCGATCAAAAAAGGGGATCAGAAACAGGGATTTATTGATCTGTTGTGGCTGGTTCCAAGCAAGTTTGTGTTAGGTCTAAATACGAGGACGACCGTTAAGGGAGGATGCAATCATGAGATTTCGGAACCAGTTATCGTGGTAACGAAAACCATTGAGGTCTTCAAAAGGACAAAGTACTCCTGCCTTAAGCGTGCGAGTCTTGCGGCAATAGGGGTGAAAGTTCCAAAGCAAAGCCAGAGAACGAACAGAAAGCTCGGCAGCTTCGGCTCGACCATGAAAATACTGCATCATATAAAGAATACGGTCGGAATAATTCATGGGGCGGTCAACCTGATTGCTGGTACGATAAGTCTCGGGAAAATCGAAAGCTTCCTGGAATAAATGGGACTTTTCGCGAATTCGTCGTAGCTTTTGCATCAAACGTTCCGGGAAAGAACTAGATTGTGCCCATTCCAGTAATCGGCGTAGCCGCTGAGCAAACTGCATTTTGGAG
>JBEAQB010000124.1:0-3376 GCA_041164125.1 Cyanobacteriota bacterium | reverse complement strand
CGATAAACCGAACCTTGTCCTCCTTCTCCTATTTTTTCATCTAATATTTGAGAATTGCCATTGTAGTCAAAAACTTCCATAAATACCTCCTTAATTTAATTTTTTAGTAACCAATAATTCATTGCCGCGATCATCAATGATTTTCACAGCAATCTCTTAATGTTCTCCAACCTTAAACGGTGCGCTAGTGGTTCCCGCTAGATGTTCCCAAACCTCGTTATCATAGGTTCCCCTGAGAGCTTTTTTGAGAGAATCCCAAGCATTGGTACGAGGGAAAAAGGCTTGATTAACGTGGAAACATAGACCGTTATAGTCCGTTTCGAGAAACCAAGCAGGGACATTGTGGCCAGTTTGCAACTGAGTTTTTAATTCACATACTTCTCTTTTGGCGATCGCCATTTAACCCTTCCCCTCCAACTGAGCCAACCGCTGTTCAACCTGTCGTACCCTCTCCACCAACGGCATCCCCTCAGTCTCCCCGATATAACAAGCGATCGCCGCAATAACCCCCTCAGAAACGGTGAGATTATGCTGGTCAACGAAAGACTCCAGGCGTTCCAACAGGGGTGGAGAAATACGAACAGAAAGACGAGGGGATGACATGACTGTAGTTTCTGACTGTCTGACTGAATGGTAGCGTACAGTTAAAATAACGATTCCTGATTTTGCTAAAACTGTAATAAATCTACACGATTGCTCAAAAATCTGATTTGCCCTCCTCTAAAACCATTGACTTTCCTCTATTCTCCTTTGAGTCTCATATTTGCTGAGATTACGGAGAATGATAGTTGACCTTGGCAAAGTCCCTGAGGAAGGCGATCGCCAGTAAGCTAGGGAAAATAACCATTTGTGTTTGACCATGAAGCCAGTATTTTCAACCTTGATGGCATTTTCTGTCGTGGGCAGTCTCCTCGTCCCACCAGTTAGAGCCGCCCTGCCGCCTCAATACCAGAACGTTAAGGATTTGGAGGTGATGGTCAATTACGTCAAAGCTAATCCTGATGTGGCGGGAACGTTGAAATCCATTGACCTGGAAAATAAAACTGTTAACTACGGCAAGGATTGTCAGGCAACCTTTGAGCGTAAACCCTCAACTAAACCGATGGGATGGGTGGGGCCTGCGGAACCTTTGCAATTTAAGGCTGTTGATTGTCCAGCTCAATAGATGTTGGCGATCAATACGCCCCTTAACAAGGGTTTAAGGGTAAGGTCTGTCATCTGCTGTGTAATAAGGTAGAGTTGTTGCGACCCAATATCCCGAATACGGGGGGCAAAAGACAGACCTAAGAGGTCAAAAACAATTTCAGTATAGCCAGCCTTATCTGTCGTATGTTCTAAAATTGTCAACTCAGTTTCACTGTCGAGAATCCCATCGAGCAAATAAGTGGCGTTATGTCAGCAATTTTCACTATGGAATTTTTAGCTGATTTAAGCTGATTTTATTGAGAATGGTTGCAGTAACGATCTCTGAAAACCTCATTCCTTGGTTGAGAACATGCCTCAAAAATCAGGATTGAAGTCAAAATGAGAATTGCTGGCGTTATGTAATGTGTCTTTGCGAATGTCGACTATATGCTTGTGTAGCTTAGCTATCTTAACTTGAGCTTTACGCCAATTAGCAGACCCTTTTTGCTTGTTACGGTTAAGCCACTGTAAGCGACTTAGTTTAGCTGCAAGCTTGCGGTACGCCTTAGCGCCTTCAGTGCTCTCTTCCGTAGACAGAGTAGCAAGAGATTTAATAGTGTCGTCCTTTCTTCTTGAACTTGGGAGGCTTAGCCTTCTTTGAAAAGACCAGATAATCCGAGATGGCAAGCATCTGCTCCTAACCCTTCTAAACAATCCCCCAACGAACTACAATGGGGATGTTACAAAATGTTAAGCAGCGAGTCCCCAACCAGATCATGCAAGAAAAACTGACCCAACTACTGACCCCGATCGCCGATCAATTTAAAACCTTAGGCATTCCTGACGTGATTACTCATTGGGGGCATCCTGTCATGATGGGCACTGTAATTTTTGCGATGGGCGGATTTGTGGCCTACGCCGGTTGGCAAAGTCGCTTAAATCCTGATCCGACCACAGCGGCAAAGGCGAGGGAAGATCACCGTAAATTAGCCCCCTGGATGTTCCTATTTTTAGCCATGGGGTATACTGGTGGCTTACTTTCCCTGGTTATGCAAGGTCAACCGATTTTAGAAAGTAATCATTTTTGGACAGGCACGATTGCCTTAGCCTTATTGGCAACCACCGCGACCATTTCTTTAGTGGGATTTGGGGGTGAACAAAAAATTGGCCGCTCCATTCATGCTTATTTGGGGGCAGGTATTATGGTTTTGTTAGTCGTTCATACCGTGTTTGGCGTTAATTTAGGCCTATCTTTTTAAGGGGCTAATTGCTCAAGTCCATGCATTCTCCCCTGACTGCGCTGGTTTGCTTAAGTTTTATTGTCGGACTATTACTGTCCGGCTTAGCTTGGCAACCCATGGGCACTCCGGCCGGTCTGGGGACTCTCATCCTAACAATTCTTGTAACGGCGATCGCCGTTATTTTTTTGCCTAAGGTGTGGCGTCGGGGGCCAACCCCGCCACAATGGCTGCTATTGGGTTTAGTCGTCTTACTTGCCAGTGGTTACGGTTTTTGGCGATTGCCTCACCCCAGTGCTAACGATGTGAGTCGTCTACTAGACGTTTCCCGCCGTGATTCCCAAACCATCGTGGCGATCGGCACCCTAATCCGGGGGGGGAACCAAAATGCCCAGGGCAGACAACAATTTTGGTTGGCAGTTGAACAGGTTCAGCGGCCACCCGAAAAGCAATTTCGCCCTAGTCGGGGCAACGTTTACCTGACGTTGCCGCCCACCAATCCCCCCTGGCAACTTTGCCAACAAATTCGGGTAACAGGACAACTCTATCGTCCGATGGTAGCTAAAAATCCCGGTAGTTTTAATTTCGCCGATTATTTAGCGAGGCAGGGGATTTTTGCCGGCATCAGCAGTAAGGAAGCCGTATTAAGCAAAAACCAATTTTGTGGCTTGACCCCAATTCGAGACCGGATCGTACAAACCCAAATCGCCTGGTTACCAACGGATGGCAAAGGACAATGGCCAGGACTCTTGCTGGCGTCCATTGTGCTGGGACAAAAGGCCGTTAATTTACCGGTGGAACTGCGCGACCTATTCAACCAAGTGGGGCTTTCCCACTTCTTGGCCGCGTCAGGGTATCAGGTTTCCCTGTTGGTGGGCACTGTTTTAGCTTTTGGTCTGCGATTTTCTAAAACACTTGCCATCACTCTCGGGTTAGGCACCCTGCTATTCTACCTGGGCTTAACAGGACTAGAGCCCTCCGTCATTCGGGCCGGTTTGATGTGGGGGGCCGTA
>JBEAQB010000123.1:0-2762 GCA_041164125.1 Cyanobacteriota bacterium | reverse complement strand
CGGGCAAATTGCTTTAACTTTGGCACATCTAAATCCTCGACAAAACTTGGCTGACCGAAGTGTTTGAATGCCCCCAAAAGCTCGAGATCACAAGCCGGATTGCTCCCCAAATCCGAGGGGTCAGTGCCATAATTCCCCAAACAATGACGGCAGGCCTGAGCCACAGCCTCCAGATTAAAGGCTTTCTTAACCATCGCATCGGCCACCGCCCGCATAAAGTCCTTTAACAGGTCTAGACGTTCAAACCCTAAGGCTTTCAAATGACCAAACAATTGGGGATGTTGGTACAGTTTGGCAGAAATCTGCCATTCTAAAAAGCCCTCTTCCTCAAAAGCCACCTTCACACCATAGCGCTCATCCGTGTTACGAAAGAATCCCCAGGGACTATGCATCAACGCATTGAGAAAGTCCATGGGCAAGCCGGGACTAAAGCCATACACCCACAGGGCCGTCGCTGGATTATCGTAGGCATTGTGCATGACGTCAGGGAGGGTTTTGCCAAAATTCCAATTAATTGCCGCCGTACGATGATCGATCTGGTTTCCCCGCCTGACCGTGTCATGGTTAGCACAGCCAGTAATCCAGCGATCGCCTTTAAACATCACTTCACAAACCCGTTCCCACTTACGGTCCCAAAACTCCTTCAGCGCCGGGGTATTGTGGGCAAAAATCAATGGCCCCCATTGATAGGATTGCGATCGCAACTCCACCAAATCGCGGTAAGTGGATTTTTCTTCCCAGCCCTCTTCGGGCCAGGGGCGCCCATCTTCAAAAATCGTGAACAATAACCGTTTATACCCTTGGATTTCTTGCTCGACATCACTCATGGCCAAGAGATATGCATCGTCCTGCTCTACCCGTCCTGAGAGGGGATTGAAAAAGCGAAAATCCTGACCCCCGTCCACCCGAATACCATCGGCCCCCGTGTTAATTTTACGCCGCTGCATTTCCAACAAAATCGCCCGCACCATCGGCAACTGATGGTTTAAATCCTGCCCGTACATATTCGGACCTTTGAAAAATTGGCGGTTGATGAGTTCCAACGCTTGGTTATCCGCATGGCCATAGACCAAATCGTAAATTACCTTAATCGGCCCGCTGGGAAAATTGTGCAATGTGGCGATTAATTCCACCATTTCATCCGGACGCAAACTTTCTAACAGCGCGGGATTCGTTGCCCCCGACCCTAAGATGGGCACGTCATAGCCCCAGTTTTCCGTATTGGGTTTACGCAAAATAACGGCAATTTCTTCCTCGATGATTGCCCCGTGACCTAAGCTATCGTCAAAAAGACCGATCGCCTCGTTGGCAACCTCATAAAATGAGCCTTGGCGGTCATCGAATTCTTCTAGCCTGTACTCAATGGTGGGCTCCATTGGCAACAGTTGAATGGCTTCGTAGCCGAGGTAGTTAAGCTCGGCGGCGGTAATGTATTCTTTGTTGCGAATTTTGTCGGCTAACCGGCGATAGATTCGGGTCAATCCGGCCACAGTCCCTTCCGGGGAAGCGGTTTTGATATGAATCTGTAAAATATTGGAGACCGGCGGTACACGGCGGATCACTTTCTGACTGTCCGTATCGGCGTGGATGGGGGCTTGTCCCACCGGAATTGCCCGATTCATCACTGCAATCCGCTGCTTTTCCAGCAAATCTGGATCAAAGAGGTATTGGGGCAGGGCTTGGTCACCACTGGTGGAAGCGGACTGCTGCAAATAGTCTAAATCTTGACGTTCTTGTTGAAGTTTATCCACATCATAGAGTTCGGCCGGGGCAAACACCCCGTAGGGTAAGCTATCGGCCAACACATCCCGAATCACCAGGGTTCTTTCTAAAATCGAATCGTAGAATCGTAACCAATAGAATGACCCTGCTGCCGCTTTCGTGCCGGCCTTCATTCCCGAGAGCACGGCCCAGACAAACTCCCCCTGCTGCGGTAACTCAATGCGTTCCCAACGAAAGGCGGTTTTCTGTTCTGGGGCACTAAAATCAATGGGTTGCAGGGGGGTAAAGACTTCTAAATAAATTGATTGTTCTGTAAAGGCTCCTTCCCCCGCCAAACGGGGCACCCAAAAGCCCACTTGGGTTAAGCCATCTTCGCGATAATGGGCCCCCAATTTAGTCGCCACATCTCGGGACGCCTGAAAGTAATTTTCTGGAGATACAGTAACGGATCTTGCCCAACTAAGTAGTTTTTCTGTTTCTTCTTTGGCGACTTGGATCTTATTTAATTCTTGCATACCTAAAACTGACGCCCTCTATGCTGGCGGGTGACTTATTTTCCGAACCATAAATGAATCGATTGACGATGATGGTATTGTAAACAGGATGACTGCCCCTGTCCAAACTAGTTCACAATATTTATTGCAAATGGTGGTGCTCACCAAGGGAATTGTTACGGATATTGGCAGAAAAAGCCTAGCATTTGAAAACACCAAACCCGCCAAACCGATGGCATTTCCCCTCGATTAACCATCGGTTCTGATGATTTATTTTGACCCGATCTCGGGGTTAAGGGAATAATACAAGACCCTAATTTGAGCCGTAATAAACACCGTTGCCAAGAACCACAAGCTTGGCAAGATAACTTTTTCTGTTACCATACTTAACAAGTAACTACAATTCTAATCCTAGACTGCCTTCAGAGCACAATGCTGAGATTGAGATTTAATCATTGCTAAGTTGCTATTGGTATAAGGATGATGAATGATTGACCCAATAGCGATCTTGTGGAGAGATTAAGGGACCTCTAAGATAATTTCATT
>JBEAQB010000122.1:0-4270 GCA_041164125.1 Cyanobacteriota bacterium | reverse complement strand
CTCTGCGTGTGCCATTAACCCTCAGCATTTGTAATGCGCTGTGTTGTTTAAGTCAGCAGGGCCGCATTGCATTCCCCATGGACGGCATAGAAGATACCAAAAGCGTCATGCTCAGCGATATCATGACTGACGCAGACGGCAATCGCTCGGTTAACTGGAATAATTGCGTCATTCCCCTGCATCATTTAGCAGATTTGCTCAAGTACAATGGGCAACTGCATCAAAACCAAGTTTATGACACCGCCCCCAGCCGCGACCGAGTGAGTCTCATTCTGGTCCGGGGCATTGGCAGTGAGCATTTAGCGATCCAAGTTGACCAGGTTATCGGGGAAGAAGAAATTGTCATGAAACAGATCGATGGTCCTATCCCTATCCCCCCTGGCCTTGCAGGGGTTACCGTTAGGGCCAATGGGAGCATTATGCCCATCGGCGATGTGTTAGCACTCATTGACATTGCCCAGGGGCGTCTTCGGTGTGAGCAAAGCCCTGATCTCGGGGGTGAAACCCTGACTGCATTGGTCAATGCCCCCCCGATGAATCCGACTGTGTTCATTGTGGATGACTCAATTACCGTACGAGAATTGTTATCGTTGAGTTTTAAAAAAGCGGGTTTCCGGGTGGAACAGGCCCGCGATGGACAAGAGGCGTGGGAGCGCCTTAAATCAGGACTGTTTTGTGACCTCATTTTGTGTGATATTGAAATGCCACGCATGAACGGCTTAGAACTACTAGATTGCATTCAAGCAGATGCCAAACTGTCTTCAATTCCGATCGCCATGATTACCTCCCGGGGGGGGAGCAAGATGCAGCGGTTGGCGGCGGCAAAAGGGGCCAGAGGCTATTTTGTGAAACCCTATATTGAAGAAAGGTTGTTAGAGGCTAGTCAACGCTTAATCAAGGGGGATATCCTGTTAGAGATGGCAACCTTAGGGGAAGAGGCAGAAGCATGAAGTCCCAACCCCTGCTACCATTCACCATGCAAGCCACGTTGAATAAACTACGGCAATTGTGCCAACAAGATTGCCAAACAGGCTGGCATTGTTCAACCGCAGCACCGTGGGAAATGACAGACTGGCCAACGGCTCCCCTGGGAGACGTGAATGAGAAGAATTATTTGATTTGGGAAAAGGGAGAAAAGTTACAATGGTTCATCCAATCTTTTACCGTTGCTCAAGCATTTAATCACTATCCTCTCCAAGGCTTTAATCTACGGTTAGCATTAACCTGGTGGGCCCAGGATGCCCAAATCTTTGTGAATGGTGATCTCATTCAATCTGGGGATTTATTTGACTCTAAAGCTCGTATTGTATTAACAAAATCAGCTCAAAACGGTCAAAACTTTATCGTCGCCTTGCGGTTAGTCAGTCCAGGGCATGATATTGGTGGTTTGATGCAATCCCAATTGCGTTATGAGCGAGAATTCCCCGCCAGAGATCCAGGGTTTATTGCCGATGAGCTAGAGGTTTTAAGTCTATATTATGCTCAGTTTGAGCCAGAAAAGTTAGAATTCATTGCTGAAAAACTAGCATGTATTGCTTGGGATAAGGTTGCCAATCAAGGGGAATTTGATCGGAGTTTAGACGCTATTCGTTCTCAATTGTTGCCCCTGGCTAAAAGTCTCAAAAAACAAACCTTGCATTTATTGGGCCATGCCCATTTGGACATGGCTTGGTTATGGCCCCTAGAAGAAACCTGGGAGGTTGGTGAAAGAACTTTTCAATCAGTGATTAATTTACAAAAAGAATTTCCTGATCTTATTTTTGGCCATACTAGTCCCGCATTGTATGAATGGATTGAACAGCATCGATCGCCACTATTTGCCCAAATCAAAGCGGCGGTTAAAGCGGGAAAATGGGAATTATTGGGGGGAATGTGGGTCGAGCCAGACGTCAACTTGATTTCAGGAGAGGCGATCGCTCGACAATTGCTCTATGGTCAACGCTATTTTTATTCACGTTTTGGTCAATACAGTCAAGTTGCTTGGTTACCAGATAGTTTTGGGTTTTGTCAACAATTACCCCAATTATGTCAGCAAGGAAACCTAGATTATTTTGTGACGGGTAAACTCCATTGGAATGATACCAATCCCTTTCCCTTAGGGGTGTTCAATTGGCGATCGCCTGATGGAACCGAGATTTTAACAATTATGGCACCGCCCAACCTTGCTGGCGTCATGGATAATCACCCCTTACCCATGGCAAATTATGCGAGGTTTTGGCAGGGTCAAACGGGATTAACAGAGTGTCTTTGGCTACCAGGGGTGGGCGATCATGGGGGTGGCCCTAGTCGGGATATGTGGCAGGTTAAACAACGTTGGCAGGCATCAGAGTTTTTCCCTAACATTAATGCCTCAACCGCGATTGATTGCTTAACCAGCATCAAAAATCAATTACAAACCCATCCCGATAACATACCGGTTTGGGATCGGGAATTATATCTAGAATTACACCGTGGTTACTTCACTGTTCATGCAGATCAAAAACGTTACAATCGTCAGTGTGAACATTTATTGTATGAAGCTGAACTGTGGAGTAGTTTCGCCAGTTGGGGGACGGGGTGTGACTATCCCCATGCGGAGCTAGAAACCGCCTGGAAAGCAGTGTTATTAAACCAATTCCACGACATCTTACCAGGCACATCTATTGCCGATGTTTTTGTCACGGCTAATCAGGGATGGGAAGCCGCGGTAGATATAACCCAAGCACAAATCGCCATTGCGCTTGATCGCCTTAGTCAGCAGATCGAAGTACCTCACCCTTCCCCTAAAGAGGCAAAGCCGTTGTTGATTTTTAACCCCTTAAATTGGCAAAATCATCAATTGGTAGCCATGCAGGTCAATCCCCATCAAAACTATCAGATTATTGCCTGGCAAACGGGGGAAAGTATTCCTGCACAAATTAGTCATGATGGTCAATTATTGATTGAGACGACAATACCACCGCTTACCGTTCGTGGTTACTGGTTAATCTCGTTGGCACAATCCACGGTTCAGCCTCTCCATCACATGCCAGAAGCATTGGTTTTAAACAATGGTATCTTACAAATTACCGTTGATCAAACAACAGGTAATCTCAGCAGTATTTACGACATCCGCCACCAACGGGAGGTGTTAGTCAACCCCGGCAATCAACTGCAATTCTTTCAAGATCACGGTCAATATTGGGATGCCTGGGATATTGCCCCTGATTATGAGCAATTCCCTTTGCCGGCCGCCAAGCTCATTCATTGGCAATGGTTAGAAATGGGGCCACTCAGATGGTGTTTACGGGTAATTCGGCAATTTCAGCAATCCACATTTACCCAAGACTATTGCCTAGCAGTCAATTCACCGTTATTGACTATCAAAACAGCCGTGGATTGGCAGGAGGAACATGTCCTGGTTAAAGCGGCTTTTCCCTGTCACTTATCCAGCGAAATTTTCACCACCGAGGCCCCCTGTGCGATCGCCAAGCGGCCAACTCAGCCCCAAACCGCCATGGAGAAGGCCCAATGGGAGGTATCCCACCACCATTGGTTTGATTTAACTGATTCCAGCCAAGATTATGGGGTGAGTATCCTTAACAATGGCAAGTACGGCTGTGATGTCAACAACAATGTCATGCGCCTGACACTCTTGCGCAGTAGTGTTTGGCCCGACCCCCAAGCAGATCGTGGTCATCATGAATTTATTTATCAGGTTTATCCCCATGCTGGTGACTGGCAAGCCGCTAAAACGGTTCAGTTAGGGCATGGACTTCATCGGCCTCTACGCCCCTATTTTCCGGACTTCAAACTCGATCAAGATCAGCAAAAAAACCTCCTATTGCAAACGCCTTGGTTAACGCTCGGTAGTGAGAATCTGGGTTTAATGGCCTTGAAACGTCACGAACAGTATTCTGACCAATGGGTCGTCAGATGTTATGAAACTGAGGGGCGACCAGCAGAATTAACTATCAAAACCCCCTTTCCTTACCAAGCAACAACTCGGGTTAACCTCTTAGAAGACCCTATTGCCGATGACTTGACGGTGGGACCATGGCAAATAACCAGCCTTTTATTGCAGCGTTAGTTTGTTGCCTCGCTGAAATCCCTCAGCTGGGATGGGGTCAGAGAACAGCAAGGGGCTCGGTTCTGTACCTTGAAAAAGTTCAGACATTGACCGGGACGTTACCAGCTTGTTTGGGAATGTCCATTGTGGCTAGCGCCTGATGACGCCTTTTTTCAGTATCCAGCGGATCAACCAGGCTGGAGTGATCAGAATCACTAAGCTGGATAATTGAAATTCACTAGC
>JBEAQB010000121.1:0-9475 GCA_041164125.1 Cyanobacteriota bacterium | reverse complement strand
TGACACCAGTTGGGGATGGCAGCAAAATCGGGCCGTTGTCGGTCATAACCTCAAAATTGCCTGGAATCTCATGCGGATGCAAAGCCTCAAGGCAAAAGACAAGTACGTTGCCCTCTCTCAGAAAATTGCTGACTTAATGCCTGGGGTTGGTAGTGATCAACAACGGGGCGGTTGGTATGACGTGGTGGAACGCCTCCTGGCGCCCGGGGAAACCCAACATCGCTTTGTCTGGCATGATCGTAAAGCCTGGTGGCAACAGGAGCAGTCTATTCTGGCTTACCTCATCCTGACGGGTACTTTATCCAATCAAGAGTACCATCGACTATCCCGCGAGGCGTCCGCATTTTACAATGCTTGGTTTTTGGATCTTGAAGATGGTGGGGTTTACTTTAATGTGTTGGCCAATGGTATTCCTTACCTGGCTGGCGGCAACGAACGGGGTAAAGGAAGTCACTCCATGAGTGGCTATCACTCCTTTGAACTCTGCTATCTGGCTGCGGTTTATACTAACTTGCTGATCACGAAGCAGCCAATGGACTTCTACTTCAAACCGATTCCGGGTGGTTTCCCCGATAATATTTTGCGGGTTTCTCCAGATATTTTACCGCCGGGAAGTATCAAGATCACCAAATGCGAGATTGATGGGGAGCCGTATAGTGATTATGATGCGGATGCCTTGACGGTTAACTTGCCCAAGACCACAGAACGGGTCAAGGTAAAAGTCCAAATTTCGCCTGTTTAGTGTCGAAGATCATGTTCCAGAATGGGGAGACAGTCAATTTGGATCTCCCTATTCTGCTATTTTTAGCCTGTTTATAACGATTATTTCTTTATTAGTTGAATCTTTATGGAAATTCAAACCCAAGTCACCAACAATATCCAAATAGCGACCTTGTCAGGGGATATTGATGCCAATACCGCCCCCATTGTTACCGAAAAGATTCTGCCTTTGGTGGAATCGAACAGTAAGATACTCTTGAATATGACTGAGGTTGCTTACATGTCGAGCGCTGGACTCAGGATGTTGCTGTCTCTCTACCGCCAGGCGACGGCTCAAGATAGCCAGTTAGTGCTTGTCGGCCTTGCAGAAGATGTTCAAGACACGATGTCAGTGACGGGGTTTCTCGATTTCTTTAAAACTGCCAGTTCCCTTGAAGATGGCATGCAGCTAATGACATAGAAAGCTTCAATCTGACCGAATATCAAATTCCCACTTTAATTGTCAACAATTCGGTTTATTTCGGTGTTAATAACGTGTTCCTAGGTATTTTTCTATGACTATGCAACGGATTGACGTTCATCCTACCCATACCCATGCTGGCTATAAATTACGCTGTGGCAAACCTTTCCCTTTTGGCGCAACTCTTGTACCAGGGGGGGTTAACTTTTCAATCTACTCCAGTCATGCAATTTCCTGCACACTAGTACTGTTTGAAAAGTATGGCAAAGCGCCGATCGCCGAAATCCCCTTTCCCGAAGAATTTCGGATTGGGAATGTCTATTGTATGACCGTGTTTGACCTAGATTATGAAAATTTAGAATACGGTTATCGCATGGATGGCCCTAATAACTTTGAGGAGGGGCATTGGTTTGATACCAGTAAGGTACTGATGGATCCCTACGCCAAAAATATTGGCGGTCGTGACGTGTGGGGCGTGACCCCAGACTGGAACGATATTTACCAACACCGTGCTCGCATTGCCTTTGATGATTTTGATTGGGAAGATGATCGCCCTTTAGAGATTCCCCCTGAGGATCAAGTTATTTACGAAATGCATGTGCGGAGTTTTACCCGCCATCCGTCCTCGCAGGTCAAGGAAAAGCACCAGGGTACCTTTGCCGGGATTCGCGAAAAAATCCCCTACCTGAAGGAATTGGGGGTGAACGCCGTTGAGTTAATGCCCATTTACGAATTTGATGAATTTGAAAATAGTCGTCCCAACCCGGAAACCGGCGAGCTTTTAGTCAATTATTGGGGCTATAGTACTGTCGGCTTTTTTGCCCCCAAAGCTGGCTATGCCGCCACCGGCAAATTTGGGATGCAGGTGGATGAATTTAAGGCGTTAGTGAAAGAACTGCATAAACATGGCATCGAAGTCATTTTAGACGTGGTTTTCAACCACACCGCCGAAGGCAATGAAAAGGGTCCCACCATCTCCTATCGTGGCGTTGATAACAAAACCTATTACATGTTGACCCCTGAGGGCTATTACTTCAATTTTAGTGGTACTGGCAATACCCTTAATTGCAACAATCCCATTGTTAGGGGCATGGTCTTGGATTGCTTACGCTATTGGGCCGCTGAATATCATATTGACGGTTTTCGCTTTGACTTAGCCGCCATTCTAGGACGAGACCCCTGGGGGTATCCCCTCCCCAATCCCCCCCTATTAGAAAGTCTGGCCTTCGATCCCATTTTGGCTAAATGTAAATTAATTGCGGAAGCCTGGGACGCCGGTGGCCTATACCAAGTGGGTTCGTTTCCCGCCTATGGCCGGTGGGCCGAGTGGAATGGCAAGTATCGGGATGGACTGCGGAAATTTTTGAAGGGGGATGGCAGTGTCGGAGATGTCGCCCAGCGATTGCAGGGATCACCGGATCTTTATGCCGCTTCGGGTCGGGCCCCTGCTACGTCCATTAATTTTATTACCTGCCACGATGGTTTTACCTTAATGGACCTGGTTTCTTACAACGAGAAACACAACGAAGCCAACGGGGAAAATAACAACGATGGCGGCAATGATAACGATAGTTGGAATTGCGGTTGGGAAGGACAAACGGATGATCCCCATATCCAAGCCTTACGCAAACGCCAAATCAAAAACGCCCTCACCCTACTCATGGTCAGTCAAGGGGTTCCCATGATCCTGATGGGTGACGAGGTGGGACGTACCAAATATGGCAACAATAATACCTACTGCCATGACAACGACCTCAACTGGTTCGATTGGACGTTGCTCGAAACCCACAGTGATCTTTTGCGGTATACGCAAAATTTGATCGCGTTTCGCAATGCCCATCCCGTTCTCAGGAACCCCCAGCATTTCCAGAATCGCGACTATGTGGGGAGCGGAATCCCCGATATTAGTTGGCATGGCACCCAGGCCTGGTACGCCGACTGGTCTTCCTCCCATGTTATTGCCTGTCTATTGTGCGGCAAACATGCGAAATCCGGGTCTCAGACCGACAACACCCTCTACATTGCCCTCAATCTGCACTGGGAGACCCATTGGTTTGAATTACCCCAACTTCCCGACGGTAGCCAATGGCATGTCTTTGCCAATACGGGGGCCACATCTCCTTTGGACATTTGTCGTCCTGGGGAAGAAATTGTGCTAGAAAATCAACAGGGATTACTAATCGGCGATCGCTCAGTGGTCGTGCTCGTTAGTAAATAATACTTGCTACTATTGTCCATTATCGCTTAATCAAATCAGGACTATCACCATGGCCTTAGACGTAACGCTCAACATTGTTAATGATGTAGCCACCATCGCCCTCTCTGGCGAACTCGATGCCAGTACTGCGCCGAGTTTTCAGGAGAAAATTAAAGAAGCGGCATCCCATAACTTGAAAAAACTGTTCCTAGAGTTAACTCAACTGGAGTACATGGCCAGTGCTGGGTTGCGGATGTTAATTTTCTCAAAACAACAAATGGGGACTGACGTCAATATTTATGTTGTCAATGCCCAAGAAATGGTTAAAGAGACAATTGAAAAAACCGGATTTCACCATAGTGTGACGATGGTTGAATCAGATAACATCGATGATTTGATCAAGGCTTAGTCATGACAGCCGTGGCACTTGATTGATGGTAATGAAGGGATAGCGTCTAAACGAGATTACCGAACATGAAAGACCTTGGGGATTCAATGGCTCAGATAAACGGCGACATTGCACAATTACAGCAACAGATCAGTGATCTTAGCGCTGAAAATCTACTCTTGAATTCCCAAATCAAAATCCAGAAACAGTTGCTAGATACTTTAATCCAGTATGGTGAAGAAAAAGTTTCTAAGCAAGAAAGTTTAATTTTGAGGACCTTGCAGAAAGTCGTCGATTTATCGGTGGACTTAACCCAAGCGGAAACCTGTAGCTTGTTCTTGTTAACCGAAGATCAGAAAATCACCAATGCAATCCTTTCTCGGACTCAAGTATCCGCCAAACAAAAAGCCAGCTTAATTGGTAGTGTTCTCGATAAAGGGTTAGCCGGCTGGGTTAGTAAGCATCGGCAGATAGGATTAATCACTGATACGGAAAATGATGGGCGATGGTTGACATTACCCAATCAGCCTTACACAGTCCGCTCGGCATTGGCTGTCCCCATTCTACGGGGGCAGAAAATGCTGGGAATCCTCACCCTCCTCCACTCAGTGCCGCATCATTTTGATGAGGAAGTGGCCGAGCAGATGCAAATGATGTCCGAGCACATCGGCTTAATTTTAGAAAATGCGAGACTCTATTCCAAATTAGATGAATATTCCCGAGCCCTGGACAGTGAGTTAGATAAAGGGAGAAAGATTCAAGTTGATTTTTTGCCCTACCAACTATGCCAACCGGATAATTGGGAGATTGCCGCCCGTTTTCATCCGGCCCGACAGGTTGCGGGGGACTTCTACGATGCCTTCTATTTAGCCGATCGCCAGCATGTGGGCTTGGTGTTGGCAGATGTTTGCGATAAAGGGGTGGGGGCGGCCTTATTTATGGCATTATTCCGCAGCTTAATCCGTATTTTCTCTAACCAGTCTAATTTACAGGCGCCTTTAGAGGTTATTTTAGAGACCCATTGCCCCCCCGACGGCTGGTTACCCCTAACCGATCCCACCGTTATGGGAACCCATTTAAATGCCTTATCTGCCGTCAAACTCACCAATGATTATGTTGCAATGATTCACCCCAATCTGTGTATGTTTGCCACCCTATTTTATGGTGTTTTGGACCCCGCAACAGGGCTTTTGACCTATATCAATGGGGGTCATGAACCGTTGTTGGTCTTTAACCAAGAGGGAATCAAGCAAACCTTGGAACCCACCAGTCCCGCTGTGGGAATGATGCCCCATTCCACCTTTAACGTCAAGCAGGTTATCCTAGAACCCGGTGACTATTTACTGGGTTATACCGATGGTGTGACAGAGGGCAAAAACCAAGACGGTGATCAATACCGCTTCCAGCGATTGCTGTCCCAGCTGACGTCCCCCTTCGCATCCGCAGACGCCCTACTCAATCGCATCACGGCTAACCTGTTCAACTATATTGGCAACGCGCCGCAATTTGACGACATCACCCTGATCGCCGTTAAACACCTACCTGCCGAATAATTTACCCATCAATGTTTACCCATCAATAAGTTTTTAGACCCATGGAAAAGCTGATTGTCCCTGGCTTGCTAGAGTCCCTGTCTCAAATCGCTGCCTACATTATGAAAGCAGCCAATCAATGCGGGCTTGATAAAAAGTCGGCCTATAAGCTCCGGCTGGCGGTGGACGAGATTGCCACCAATATCATTATCCACGGTTACCAAGAAGCCGGTAGAAGTGGCGATATTACGGTGGAAGCGGCTATTAACGAGGCTCAATTGACTGTGACCATTGAAGATACCGGAGAGCCTTACGATCCCACTCATCATCATTTACCCTCTGAAAGTGATCTATCCACCTCCCTGGAAGACCGGCCCGTGGGCGGATTGGGCATTTACCTAGTTCTAGAAGGGGTTGACGAATTTCAGTATCAACACGATGGCGATCGCAATCGCAATATTTTTACCATGTACACCAATCAGTAGGCAAACTGGTGGATACCCCCATAACGAGCAAGATGATCATCAATCCCAGCACCACGACGGAATTTGAGTTCTTATTTACCCGCTCCATTGAATTCCGACAGGAGACTATTTATTTTATTATTGTTGATCGCTTTCATGATGGGGACTCCCGCAATAATGTCCTCGGCAATTCAGCACTGTATGATGGGACTCGCCAAAAATGGGGGAAATATTGGGGCGGCGATTTACAAGGCATTATTGACAAACTCGACTATTTACAAAACCTCGGGGTGACCGCCTTGTGGCTTTCGCCCTTGTTTGAGCAGGTTGAAGAAATGCAGTTTGAGAATGCAGCCATGCATGGTTATTGGACCAAGGATTTCAAGCGGATTAACCCACGCTTTCTCGACCCCCAGGAAGACAATTCTCTGTTGGCCACCAATACCTTGACCCGGTTGATTGATGAGATGCATCGTCGAGGGATGAAGTTAATTCTGGATATTGTTTGTAACCATAGTAGCCCCGATGTTAACGGCCATAAGGGGGAATTGTATGACGATGGCAGCTTGATTGCTGATTTCTATCACGATGTCAATCATTGGTATTACCACAATCCAGAGATTACGGACTGGGAAGATGAATGGCAATTGTTGTACGGGGAAATGGCAGGGTTGGCAACTTTTAATGAAAGCAATATTCATTTTCGGAACTATATTAAAGACGCCATTAAATTATGGTTAGACCGGGGGGTGGATGCGCTGCGGATTGATACCGTTAAACATATGCCCCTGTGGTTCTGGCAAGAGTTTATGACGGATATCCAAACCCACAAACCCGCCGTTTTTGCCTTTGGCGAGTGGGGATTTAGCAAGCCCTGGGAGCTAAAGTCCGTAGCATTTGCCAATGACTCTGGCATGACAATTTTAGATTTTGGCTTGTGTGAAGCCATTCGGGCCGCTTTGGCCAACGCTGATCCCCGAGGGTTTCAATTAGTGCAAGACATCATTGACCTCGATGATCGTTATAACCGCGCGACGGAGCTAATTACATTCATTGACAACCACGATATGCCCCGCTTTCTCAGCCTCAATCCGGATCAGGGGCGACTGCGCTTGGCGATCGGTTTGGTGATGACCGCCCGGGGCATCCCTTGCCTGTACTATGGCACGGAACAGTATTTACACAATGACTCCAAGGGGGGAGCCGATCCCTACAATCGTCCGATGATGGAAAACTGGGACGACCAGTCTCCCCTCTACCAAGAAATCCGCTTGTTTGCAAAACTACGGCGTCTGAATCCAGCGGTGAGTTTAGGAAGCCATCTACAGAAATATGTCTCTGCAGATATTTATTGCTTTAGCCGACGTTATCGAGATTATCGGTGCTTTGTGGCCCTGAATCGCGGGCCGGCTACGACCATCAACGTTCTACACACAGACCTGGAAGATGGCGAATATACCTGCATGTTGACCCATCGGAGCTTTACGGTCACTGACGGTCATCTGATGAATTTCAGCCTCAAGCCTCAAGAAATCATCGTCTTAAACTATTTTGGCGATCGCGTTAGGGGCAAAACCATTGTCAGAGCGGAATTAAACGGCATTGCCACCCAACCGGGGGAAACCATTGTGGTGACAGGCGACTGCCCTGAACTGGGAAATTGGGATATTGAAAAAGGCTATGCCCTTGAGTACATTACTCGCAATTTGTGGTTTGGCGAAATCCCCTTTAACGAGAGTGCGGGGCAGGCGATCGCCTATAAATATGCCTTGGTGCGGGAGGGCGGGGCGCCAAGTTATGAAAACTTGACCGGTCGCCGCTGGCTATTGCCCCCCGCAGGCATTACCAAATGGCATGATCGATGGAGTGCATAGAACTAGGGCATTAACCCCTGGGCTACAGCATCCCGTCTGGAAGGAGTAGTATGGTGCCTTTAGAATTGCCGACAGTGATCGAACTTGCTGACTCCCTTAACGACCCACAGGACAGTGTGTCGCCGCCAAGCTACTGGGGGGAACCGTTATTCCTGAAAAATTTTCCCCAGACAGGGTTTTCCTTGCCCCCAGGCAGTCAAGTATTCCCTTCGTCAGCTCCCCCATCCCGAGCCCTTGCCCGCCAGCAGGTGTTAGAGCGGGGGGTTGACTATCTGAGTCGTGCCCTAGAGACACTGGCATTGAACCAAGCAACCCAGCCGCCACGATTATTGCTCGTACTCCCGGACAAAACGCGATCGCCGCTTGCGGCCCGTTTGCTCATTGATTGTGTGTTAACCCTCAAGGAACAGTTGCCTGACTTGACGTTCACCCTCTTATTTGGCTTAGGGTCTCATCCCCCCATGAAACGCGATGACATTGAACAGTTCCTCGAAAAAGCAAGATATGACACATTACTGCGCCAAAACATTCCCATTCATCAACAAACCACCAGGGATCCCCGCCTGCCCTCCCAAACGGTACGGGTACCTAAGTCCCCAGAAATGAGCAGCACGAGTTTTGCTGCCCTGAGTCAGATTTTGTCAGAGTACCAAGCCAAGCTAGCCCAACTGCAAAACCGGCCCTTGGCCGAATCCCTAGATCGTCATTGGGCGTTGCAGCAGATTGCCACGGAAAGCCATGAGGCCCTGGCTCAATCCGTTGAAGCCCTCAAGGCAATGGTGCCCGATGTTAGCATTAACGTCTCTGCCGCCAAGACTGCTGACTATCACACTTTAATGGTGCCACGCCTACTCTGGGAGCATCACTTAACGATTGTAGCAGGGGATACTGACCTCCATCCCTATGAAGGGCGAGGGGGGAGTGGCGGACTCCACAAGATGCTAACGATCGCCCTGGCGGATTTGACCACCATTCGCCTTTCCCACGGCACACGCATCTTACTCGATCCTCAAACGCGTGTTGGGGCGGGGGAAAACGCTTTTGTTCGTCTTCTGGATAGTCTAGCGGCGGCCCTTGGTAACGCGCTCATCACTGAGGCCGATAGTTGGGCCCGCGCTCGCCCCCTAGGGTTTTCAATTTTATCCTTACACCAAGATGACATCCATGGATTTTGGTGGAGCCAGAACGAGTCAAGCCGACAACACCTGACCAGCCTTAAAAAGGGTCGCCAAACCCAGACTGTTTCCGTCCCCTTACACCTCGTGATTACGGAAGCGGAAGTCGGCAAAGGCACGGATATTTTGGCGGGGGCCCGCTCTTTACAATATCTCGCTGACTGGGATAGTCCAGACAATCCGATTTTGATGCCCCCTCCCCATCAACGGGTGGCCTTATTGTTTAATCCCTGTGACGAGGGTCAAAACCATGGCGGCATTGGGAACCATGGCACCCAACAGCAGCTCCTAGTCCTACAAGGATTGGCCCAGGAGCATCGTCATCGACTGCAGCGGGAACTGTCCACTGTCACGAGCGTGTCCCACTGTTTAACGCTTCTGCAATACCATCGCCGTGCAACCCTGAGTCGTTGGTTGCACCATTTACAGGTCGTGAGTGAAATGGACGACTTTCTCGCGCTGGTGGGGGATTGGGTCAAAATCATTCAAACCCTGATGTCCCTGGGACAAACTCCCGTGGCGTTGCAAGCTGATCTCCAAGCCATTTTGGCGATTTACAGCAGTCCCCATAGTCCCGAAGGTCGAGCCATCTCCACCCTGTTAGCGACCGTCACCCAGGGGGAGGGCGTAGCAAAGATTGAACCAGCGCTGGCCCACCTCAGTCA
>JBEAQB010000120.1:0-8918 GCA_041164125.1 Cyanobacteriota bacterium | reverse complement strand
GTTTGCTTCTAGCACATTCGCCTTTAAGACCTGACCTACCAAGGCGTCCATATTCTCTTTTTGAATAAGGTGCGATCGGGGAATAAACCCCCGGAGTCCTTCCACGTCGCCAACGACACCCCCTTTATTGGTGCCGGTGACGATGATTTCTAGGGTTTTGCCCGATTCCTCAATGGCCGCCATCGTTTCCCAGGATTGTTGAATTTGCAACTGACGACGGGAAAGGCGAACCTGCCCCTCATCGTTTTGTTCGCTGGTGACCAGAAAATCCCCTTCACTACCGAGGGGAAAACTGGCTTCAATGTCCCCATAGGGACGTAGACCCAATTCCTGGAACGGCACAAATCCTGGTGATTTCCCCCCGAAATCCACATAGACCCCGTCGTTGGTCTGCTGGCAGATTTTACCGTGAACGACTTGCCCCTTTTCGGCATGATAATCATGTTGCGCAAGAGCCTGGGCAAATTCATCGTGGGAAAACACAGGGCTGTTAGAGGAGGAAGGCATAGAAGGCAGTTTAAATATCATTTTGAATGATTTATTTTAGCAGGCTTTATTGTGTATTTTTGGCGAGTTTAAGGTGTGCTCTTGGGTCGAGACTTGCTACCCTGAAGGTCAGTCTTTTTTGTTGTGGTGGTTTGCTTTTTCCATGAGTGCTGTGTCCCCTACTTCTTCGGCGATGTCGTCGATTCGCGCCTGTCCGATTAATCTTAATCATTGGTATGTGGTGGCTCAAGCGAATGAAGTTGGCAGTAAACCGTTGGGGGTAATGCTCTGGCAACAACCGATCGCCCTTTATCGGGATGGGCGCGGTCAGGTGCAGGCGATCGAAGACCGTTGTCCCCATCGTCAGGTGAAGTTGAGTGAGGGCCAGGTGATAGGGGGCAATTTAGAATGTGCTTACCACGGTTGGCAATTTGATGCCCAGGGAAACTGTGCCCACATCCCCTACTTTGAGGCGGGACAAAAACTGCCCCCCTGTCGCTTACGGACTTACCCTGTGCAGGAAAAAGATGGGTTTATCTGGCTGTATCCGGGGGATTTAGATTATCTGGCTAGCCACCGACCGGACCCCCTGGGGATACCGGAATGGGACCACTTAAACTACATCGGTAGTGTGGCGCCCCTAGATTGTCCGGGGCATTTTTCTTATTTAATTGAGAATTTAATGGACATGTACCATGGGCATTTGCATGATCATTACCAGGCCTGGGCGTCAGCGGCATTACGGGAAATCCACGCCGACGGCGATCGCCTAATGGTGGACTACGATGCCCAAAGTTATTACAAAATCGATCATCTTTTGTCTATCTCCCAGCTATTTTTTCCGGCCCTACGGCGACTCCATCCTGAAACCTTACGGGTGAGTTACCTTTACCCCCATTGGGTGTCCACCTTGGGGGCGGATTTTAAGATTTATTGTCTCTTTTGCCCTGTTTCCCCGACCCAAACCAAAGCCTATTTAGTGCATTTCACCTCCCTAGAAGCCTTTCCAAAACTCCATAAATTACCGATCGCCTTTCGGCGGTTTGTGAAAAATCGCTTGACAGGTACCGCCAAACCCTTATTACAGGGGTTAATTGCACAAGACGTGCGGATGATTGCCCAGGAACAGGCGGCCTTTGACCGCCACCCTGATCGCCCCAACCTAGAAGTCAATCCGGCCCTGGCCAAAGTACAACAGTTGATCCGTCACCAAGCTCAAGCCTGAATCGTTAGACATTTATGCCCCCTCTGATTACCTTAAGCGCAGTCAGCACCACCGATCTGTCCGGGTTAGACCCATTGCTGACCGATATTTCCTTCACCGTCAATCCCGGCGATCGCCTGGGCATCGAAGGGCCATCGGGGGCGGGGAAAAGTACGTTACTCCGGTTATTAAATCGTCTCCAAGAACGTAGCGGCGGCCACATTATTTACCAAAATCAGCCCCTGGAGTCCTACCCGGTGCCCCACCTCCGGCGGCAAATTATGCTGGTGCCCCAGGAACCCAAACTGCTGGATATGACGGTGGAAACCAGTTTACTCTATGCCCTACAGTTAGGAAAAATCCCCCCACGAGAGGCTAAACGCCGCGTCACCGAAGCCTGTGACTTCTGGCACATTCCCCCCGATTGGCTCGACCGCAACGAACTGACCCTCTCCGTTGGTCAGCGACAACGGGTGACCATTGTGAGAGGCGCCATCGTCCAGCCCCGGGTTTTATTGTTGGATGAACCGACCTCCGCCCTGGATCCCGAATCCGCCCAACGGGTTTTAGACTGCTTAACCACCCTTAACCACCGAGACAAGTTAACCGTGATCATGGTGAATCATCACCCCGACCATTTACGCCAATTTGCCCATCGGATAATTCGTTTGGAATCAGGACGGGTTATGGAGACGTGAACTCTGCCCACGCCGCAGTCTACTAGCGTCAACCGCCTGAAAAATTCCCTCCTGAAAATACGCTATGATGGTTAACGCCCATTTTTTCCACCTGCATTCACAAGTAGTATGATAAAACTCCGCCTAAAACGCTTTGGCAAAAAGCGCGAAGCTAGCTACCGGATTGTTGCCATGCACAGCACCACCCGTCGGGATGGTCGCCCGTTACAAGAACTCGGATTTTATAACCCCCGTACCGATGAAACTCGCCTCGATGTGCCGGCGATCGTTAAGCGCCTCAAAGAAGGGGCCCAGCCCACCGATACGGTGCGGGCTATCTTAACCAAAGCCCAAGTTTTTGAACAACTCAAGGCTTCGGTTTAAGGTTTAGTTGCCAGTTCTGTTATTTTCCTTTGGTTGCGACCTGTGACTACCCCGAACTACGTTGAATTAGTAACGTTTCTCGTCCGCCCCTTTTTGGAGAAACCCGACACATTGCGGGTGGATTGTGAAGTCTTTCGGCAAAATAGCCGTGTCTGGATTCGCCTTGCCCTAGAAGATGAGGATAAAGAGCGGATATTAGGGCGGGGCGGGCGCAATTTACAATCCATCCGCACCGTCTTGAATACGGCAGCCATGCCCCTCAACCAGTCGGTCTTTTTAGAAATCTACGCGACGGCATCATCGGCATCTCGTTCAGCACCGTTGCGGCGACGGCGATCATCAGCGGGGCCGGCCCCAGTGCGTCGTACCCGCTCCCGGGGTGGCCCAGTCAGTCGTTTTTGAGTTGCAAACAACACTTAGGGTTAAATTTGCCAGATCCCTTCCGGCATGACGGTGAGTAGTTCCCGCCGTTGCAGCCCTTCTTGATGGCAGATGGCATTGGCGGCTAGCAACCCACTACTGACTGCCCGTTCCATCAAACCACAGGGAAAGGGCATTTTGACCCAGTCCCCGGCAAACATGAGATTACTGATCTCAGTCTCGGTTTCAGGGCGATCGCCATAGCTGTTGGGGGGAAAACCGGAGAAGTTCTTTTGGTTAACCAATTCCCGATGTAATAGGGTTGCCTGGGCCAAAGTAGGCACGATTTCAAAGAGTTCTTCGGTAAACGTTGTCAATAAATCTGCCTGGGTGGGAAAGTCTTTTTCCTTGTAACAATAGGCGTGTAACTCCACCACACTGCCCCCGGTGCGATCAGCCCAGTCGATAAACTGAGTTTGAATGCGGTGATATAAGGTAATGCTGTCGGTAAGGCGATACCCCGAGAGGGAAGCGAAGTTACTGTGGGGCCAGTCGAAATCTTGATCAAACCAAAACCGGGCCACCGCGAAGGGATCGGCCACTGCTAATTGTGTCATCTGAGTGACTAAACGTGGATCTACTTCCCCCGTAAGGCGATCGCCCAGGTGTTTCATCCCCACCACATCCGCTGCCAGGACAACGTAATCGGCCTGTAAGGTTTGGTGAGGGGTGGGGGAGTTTGAGAGGGACGCGAGGGTAATTTCTTCTGTGTTGTGACCCTTTTGCACTGTAAATTTGCCCAAATTGCGTTCGGCGGGGCCGTGCAGTACCCGACCCTCAGCGTCGTAAACCGCCCCATGACAGGGACAGATAAATTTACCATCCGCCTGTTTAGCCACCGTACAGCCTTGGTGACTACAGCTTAAGGACAGTGCCGCTTTCCCCTGGGTATCGACTAAATAAACTTGATCCCCGGCGCCATAATAGTGCTCATCAGTTTGGGATAACAGGTCATTGCGGGTCACAGTAAAGGGAACCTCACTGATTGGGTCACTCCCCTGGACATAGTCCACAGCGGTAATGCGGTTCCCTTGGCACTGAATGTTACTCACGGTTGCCTCCGTGATAATACGCCCCCCCCGAGCGGCGATCGCCTCAACCATGGGGGTCACTAGACTGGTGACCATATCGTCCTTGGTGCCATTGAAAGCCAGTCCTTCGGGGTTGCCAAAAAAGTAAAAGTGAAAAAACTGCATTAACTCCCCGGCACTCAACACATCCGGGGCATTCAAGCTGGATTTGGCAAAGGGCAAAAAGTACAAGTCGTATAACCCTTGGGGAAACCCCTGGGCCACCCATTCACTGACGGAAATACTGTCTAACTGGTCATAGCTTTTCGGGATCTTAAAGCCAGTAATGGCACGGAAGACCTGCCAGTGAGATGCCTTGGTCAGATTAATCCCCCATTGCAGCCGATTGGGGGAGGAAATAGTTAAATCAACGATATTCCAAGGAAAAGTGGAATGGCTGGGGCGGAACACCTCCGGCTGATACCCCTCCCGAAACACCAGGGAATAAAAGTCCAAAGATTTGAAATTGTCGGCGATCGCCAACTCATTAACAATACTTTTGAGGTTGTAATACTGGGGAAAAAAGCCGTGGAAACCATGCTCCATCTGAAACGTTTCCCCCCCCACGTTAATGGGCCAACTGGCAATTTTGCCTCCTAAGTTGGGGGATTTTTCCAACAAGGTTACCTGAAAGCCCCGCTGACTGAGTTCATAGGCCGCCGCTAACCCCGCTAAGCCGGCCCCGACGATGGCGACGGATTTCGGCTGTGTTAACTGTTTCGGTAACGCCAGGCGATCCGGTTGGAAACGGGCCGGCCGGGGCTTCACAAAGCGGGAATAGCCCAATGCACCGCCGACAGTTCCCACCCCCAAGAGTTTTAAGGCTGTGCGTCGCGAAAATCGGGGGGAAGACAAGTGTAATGGCTCAGTCATGCTTCTGATAATCGACAGACAAAAACAAATTGTGCCCTTTCGCGTTGGCACTCAGGACTGATCTTAAACGTAGTTTTGATATTTGGGACGGTGATCGTACTCAGTTTTGCCACGGGAGTTAACCCAATTTTCCGTTAAACTGAGTAAGCGTTCTTTTGCAGGTAGTTCTGAGTGCAAACTTGGCGATCGCCGTGCAAGCGTTTTCCGTTTACCCCCATCCCCATGTTCAAGCGCAATAACCTCGAGTCGTCCCACATTATTTGTCGTTCTGAAGAGTTGCTCAAAGCGGCATCCAATCGTTACCACGTCACCGTGCGGGTGGCTAAGCGGGCCAAGCAAAATCGCTACGAAGAATTTGACAGCATTGACGATCCCAACATGAAACCCGCCATTCGCGCCATCATTGAAATGTCTGACGAATTAACTCAGCCGGAAATTATTAGCGACAATTAGTGCCGTTTGTAACCCCCGTTAACCATGTCTAGATCGCCCTTCCCGTTACTGATGGTATTGATCGGTATTTTGAGTTTTCTACTCACTTTACTAATCCATCGTCCTGGGCAACTCGTGACGCCTGCTACGGCCCAAACCTTACCGGCTGGGGGATACACCCTGGTAGTAGAAGCGGTGGCCCAGCAAGTTTATGATCGCTTCCCAGAAATCCCAAAGGCCAATACCTACTTGAGCCAAGACGAGGGTCTGGTGGATGGGGACAATACGCTGATCAGTCGGTTGATTCGCTATCATCGCGACATCAAAAAACGTCCCACCCGCTATCGGTTTGACTGGAAGCTGACCCTCGCCGATTACTTAGGGGTGAATGAGCTGATGTCGGCAAACCGTTATCCGGGCTTTTCGACCCTCCAAGACAGTCCCCTCGACGGCGATCGCCAATTAATTGAAGCGTTAAACCGTCAACAGCGTCAGGATTTAGTCAATTTTTTAGCGGAAGTTTATCGTCCCCAAACGGTCACTTCCCCCACAGATCCATCGACAACGGATCAGAACAGCCCCAAACCCACCGTGGTGACGCCCGATCAGCCGATCCTTTCCCAACCGGGGGATGCCCAATTATTGATGCCCTAGGGAACAGAACCGTTAGATGGGAGACAAAATACTGAGGCAGGGTCGAGGGTGGCGATTAGGCTGGGATCCCCTTGCCCCTTACCCTTTTTTAATCGGGGGAGAGGATTGGGGCGTGGAGTTGACCCAAGCTGAGTTTGACGATTTTCGCCGGCTAACCCAGGAGTTACGGCAAACGGTTTTGGCGATCGCCCCGGAGTTGATGGCGGAGGAAAGGATTGGTTGCGAGTTAGATAGCCAAACGCTGTGGCTAGAAATTGAAGGGTATCCCCAGGCCTATGAATTGCGCTTTATCCTGCACCAAGGTCGGCGGGCGGAAGGACAATGGCCCGCCTCGGTGCTGCCGGAATTTTTCGTTGCCCTGGATCAAATCCACATCGGCACCTAACTGGCCCGTTTATAGGCTTCGTCCAACACCTCCGATAAGGTGGGGTGGGCATGGACATTAAAGGCTAATTCTCGCACCGATTTGCGGGCGGCGATCGCATTGGCGGCTTCTTGGATTAAATCTGAGGCATGGATACCGATAATGTGTACCCCTAATAATTCCCCCGTATCTTGACGGTAAATAACTTTGGCAATGCCATCGGTTTCCTTTTCCGCTAAGGCTTTGGAGTTGCCTTTAAAATAGGTTTTGGCCGTGCCAACGGTGAAACCATCTGTTTCCCCCAATTCTTTAGCCTGGGCTTCCGTTAAGCCCACGTAGCTAATCTCGGGGTGGGTGAAGGCCGCCGCAGGAATAGCACGATAGTCCACCGTTTTTTCGCGACCACACATGTTTTCCACCGCCACAACCCCTTGACCGGAAGCGGCATGGGCCAGCATCATTTTGCCGGTAGCATCCCCCACGGCCCAGAGATGGGGGATCGGTTCCCCGTCCTTTAACACCTGCATCTGGTCGTTAACGGCGATAAAGCCCCGGCGATCAAGTTCTACGCCGACAGTTTCTAAGCCGAGATTTTTGGTGGCGGGAATGCGGCCGGTGGCGACTAAACACGCATCCACTTCCAACGTATCAACAACCTCCTTGGTTTTGGCGTCGGTCAGTTCGATTTCCACTGGGGCACCCGGCTTGACTTTAGTGGCAAATACGCCCGCATAGGTTTCAATATCCCGGGCTTTGATTAAGACCCGTTCGGCAATTTTGGCAATTTCCGGATCAAAACCCGGCATCAATTCTGGTAGGGCCTCAATCATGGTCACTTCACAACCCAGGGCAGTATAAACATCGGAAAATTCCAAACCGATGTAACCACTACCAATAATGGCGATCCAAGGGGGTAAGGTTTCCAGCTTGACCGCTTCGTCACTGGTAAAGACGGTTTTGTGATCAATTTCAATACCGGGGGGAACAAAAGGGACAGAACCCGGACACAACATAATCTCCCTAGCCCGGATGGTGCGGGTTTCACTATTACCAATCACACTCACTTCCTGGGGGGCTGTAATTTTGCCCCAACCCCGAATTGTATCGACCTTTAAACGGGTAAGACTGTTGGTTAAATCCCCTTGGATTTTGCTGACTAAATCATTGGCATGGGCGGCGATCGCCTCTCGGGTAAACGTCACACCACCAATGTCTATGCCGAGTTGTTGCAGATGTTCTCGGTCATTAAATTCCCGCACCCGACCAGACGCCGCCAAGAGCGCCTTAGAGGGGATACAGCCTCGATTGACACAGGTGCCCCCCATATCCTTCGCTTCAACAATGGCTGTTTTTAACCCACATTTGACGGCATGTAGGGCTGCACCATGGCCCCCGACACCGGCCCCAATGATGACTAAATCGTAATCAAAATCCTGACTCATCGCTGGTTTCACCTCAATCTATCAAGACTTTAGTTTAGAGGTTAACGGGAATCTCTGGAAAGTTGTCCATCAAGCGTGTCTTCCTCGTTCGACAACCCAACGCAGTTAGCGATTAGGGACTGATTCGTTCGGCGATCGCCAATTAAACAATCATGGCAGTAAGTAATATATTATTCTTAAATAATCAGCATTTTAGCTATATAATTGACCCACCTACCCCTTCAGTATAGGAGAATGAAATTGGCAAACTTTCTGATTGTGGATGATGAGCCAGATGTCAGGTCCGCCTATGCCGCATTAGTTCGGGGGGAAGGTCACACCGTTGAAACAGCAGAAAATGTCAAAAAAGCGAGGAAGGCTGTCGTCAACAGCGAATCTGCAAACGGAGAACCATTTGACCTTATTTTAATGGACTATGATCTTGGGGGATTAACTGGACTCGATGCTATTCAAGCCATTAACGATAAGATGGGGAATGAATACTGTGAACACCGTACTGTTGTAATTACTGGTATTAGAGATAGAGTTTTACCAGAGCAATTTGCAGAATTAGGTTCCATCGCCTTTCTCAATAAACCCATAGCAGAGGATCAATTTTGGTCAACGATTAATCTTTGTCTTAAACGCAGGGAGATTTTTTATTATAAAAAGCAAGACTGGGAAGAAGCTTTAAACTTACTAGATGAACTTGGAGTATTAGAGGGGATAGACTCCTTAAAAGATGCCTCAGAGCAGTATGAAACGCTTAAGGAAATATATGAAAATCTACTTGAAGACCTAAGAAAAGCAGGTATCAGGGAAACTAAAATAGCACAGGCTTATGAAACAGCAACTCAATCCCTTAATGAATCATCTGCTAAGTTTGAATCAATCTTTTCATTTCTTCAAGGATATGGCTACACGAAAAACTTC
>JBEAQB010000119.1:0-4371 GCA_041164125.1 Cyanobacteriota bacterium | reverse complement strand
GATGTTCTGCGGGCCGAAGGGGATTTAGCCACCGCCAACGAGGCCCTAACCCGGGCGATCGCCGAACAACGCAATGCCCGTAGACAATTAGCCCAAGTCTTGAGTGTTGGCCAACGGGTCGAATTGACCGCTGCTGACGAGATCACTGAAGCCGGGGAGTGGACAATGCCCTTAGATCAAAGCATCGTTCAAGCCTATAAAAATCGGGCTGAACTCGAACAACAACTGGTCCAAATGGAGGTCAGCGAACAGGATCGATACATTGCCTTATCCGCGATCAAACCCCAGGTGGATTTCTTGGCTAACTATACCTACCAAAACAATTTTGATGGGGAAGCGGGACTGGTGGACGGCTATTCCTTTGCAGCGCGAGTTCGGTGGAACTTTTTTGATGGCGGCCGTGCCTTTGCCTCGGCCCGCAGCGCTGATCGCCAGATGGATCTGGCTAAAACAGAATTTGCCAGACAACGAAATCAAATCCGCTTTGAGGTGGAAGAATCCTTCTACAACCTAACGGCTAATAAAGAAAATATTAGTAGTACAAGAACCAACGTCGTTCGCTTTGAAGAAGCGTTACGGTTAGCGCGGTTACGCTTTCAAGCGGGGGTCGGTACCCAAACCGACGTCATTAATGCCCAGCGGGATTTAGCCAATGCTCGGGGACGGTTTCTACAAGCCATTATTGGTTACAATCAATCCCTGAATCAATTGCAGCGGTCGGTGAGTAATTTGCCAGACAATAATCTCTTTGATATTCAACCTTAGGGTAATGCCAGGGCATTGCCGTAGGCACAATATGCGATAGTGTATCGAGATAGATAGATTCCTCGGCTAGAGGAAGCCTGCTAGTTCCCTGTGCTGCACACTCCTTGCCTTGATGAATCCCCCGGTGTCCTCCCCTCAGTTAGTGCAAAAATTTGTTTTTGGCGTTCCTGTACATCTTTGCGAAGATTATGGGGATTGGCTGCACGCTCGGCTAGCGCGGGGGGATGGCGCCCAGGTGGTGACCCTCAACTCGGAAATGGTGATGTTGGCAGAAAAAAATGCTGCCATTAAAGCCGCGATTCACCAGGCAACCCTTGTCATCCCGGATGGTGCCGGAGTCATCATCTATTTACGGTTAGAAGGCTTTAAGCAATCCCGTTGCCCAGGGATTGAACTGGCCGCTGAGATGATCCAGCGTTTGGCCCGGAGTCCTGAGCCTCAGGTAATTGCCTTTTACGGTGGGTCCCCAGGGGTCGCTAATCGGGCGGCCCAATCCTGGCAACAGCGATATCCCCAGCTTGAAATTTTGGTGCGTCATGGATTTCTCAATCAAGAGGAAGAAGCCGCGTGGTGTCAAACGCTGGAAGAACGTCAACCCCAGCTAATTCTGGTCGGCCTGGGTGTCCCTAGGCAGGAGTATTGGATCCAAGACCATCGCCACCTTTGTTCTGGGGCAATCTGGATTGGTGTCGGGGGCAGTTTTGATGTTTGGTCTGGTAACAAACAGCGGGCCCCAAAACTCTTCTGTCGCCTTAACTTGGAATGGCTTTATCGTCTTTACCAAGAGCCCTGGCGCTGGCGACGTATGCTCGCGTTGCCTCGGTTTTTACTGCGGACTCTCTTCGCCCGCTAAAGGGGAATGATCTTCCCTTTTTTTCCATGTTGACATGAACTTTTTCGCCAAAAGAGGGGACTGACATGCCACTGTCATCCGCCTATGGTGAGAGTAGAGCAATCAAGCTCTGATCTGGTCTCGGTGTGTTAGGACGTGTCAAGGAGATACGCTGATGAAAAAACAGCAGTCCCATTCCATTTATGCTGCCCGTCGGGTGTTATCGTCTTGGATTTCTCCATTGGCGATCGCCTTAGTGATGATTATCGGCTTAGAAGTTTTGGCCCTGGCTAGCACTTCTAGTCCCGAAGACAGTGTCGTTGTCTATAACGGCAAGTGTCCCGGCGACAGAGACGATGATTGCAAAGACTAGGCATTGACTTAAGCGGCTATCTGATGGGCATGCACTGCCCCATTGGATAGACCGCTACTTTGCAACATTGAGCCAATCATCAAGGGTAGGCGGGGGACTCTCTCCTTCACCTCCTTTTTTATGCTGGTTAATAGGCCCCCTGGCGAAATAGCAAGATTTTGACGGTTTCAACTAAGATATCCCAGTCCAAATTGAGCGACCAATTATCGATATAGTACAAGTCCAAACGGGCCACGTCGTTAAAGGACTGAATATTAGACCGTCCTGAAATTTGCCAAAGTCCTGTTATCCCGGGCATGACTTGGTGGCGGATATGGTGCCAAGCATCAAAATGTTCCACATCCCGTAAGGGCAAAGGGCGCGGCCCCACTAAACTCATCTCGCCGGTTAAAACATTAAATAATTGAGGAATTTCATCTAAACTCGTGCGCCGTAAAAAAGTGCCAACGGAAATCAAGCGGGGATCATGTTTGAGTTTGAACATCACACCGTCGCTGGTTTCATTGGCGATTTCTAACTGAGCTTGTAATTGGGGCGCGCCAACAACCATTGTACGGAATTTCCATATCCGAAAGGTTTTGCCCTGTAATCCCACCCGCTGCTGCCGAAAAAAGATGGGGCCAGGAGACGATACTTTGATGGCGATCGCCACGCTGATAAAAACAGGCAAGAGAACCACCACTCCCACCAAGGCGCCAACATAATCCAAACACCGTTTCAAGCGATAATCAATGCCCACAAGGAGGGGAATTTCCGCCCGCACTGTGGGTAGACCCGCAAAAATTTCTGATATTCCCCGTCGGTAGAGTATATCCCGGCTCGACGGTAATAAGCGTAGGGCAATGCTTTCCCCCCGCAACTGCCAAAATAACGTCGATGCTAAATCGGTTTGGGGTAACGACTCCACCAAGACTTCTTGGGCGCCTGACGCCAAAATTTGTTGGAAGGTGTGGGAACTATGGGCTGTACTGGCAAGAGCCGTTCCCACCACATAATAAGAAGAAAGACGCTCTAGCGTTTCGGTCAGGGGTTGAATTCGGCTTAACGGGGCAATTAAAAAAACGGGAATTACTTGACGGTGATGTAACGGACTGAGGAGTAAACTCAGACAAAATCGAGCGGCAATGACAAATAAAATGCTGCTCCCCCATGCGGCAAAAAACAAGGAACGGGGCAAGTCGATCGTCGGATCGTAAAAATATTTAACGACGGAGGTGAGCAGAAAGATAACGCTAATCAGCTTGACAATACCGATAAAATTTTGGCTACGGGCCTGAGGACGGTACAAACCGCCATAGGCAAAAACAAGCACTGTCACTGCGACGTAGCACCAAAAAAGACTGGGCAAGCCCAACCAAGTCCACCAAACTAATTGAGGGGGCGGCGGAGAATAGAAGTGATTTAAGCGGTGGGCCACAATCCAAGCAGCCAGGAGCGCTAGACAATCAGCCCCTAGTCGGCCACCAATTGTCAACCATTGCTGTCGATGCAGATAGACCCCAGAAAAATGCTGGGGAGCACGAATATCTGTTGGGGAAAGTTGTTTACTTAACCACTTGTTCATCAGGGTCTAAGGTTTCCATTAGCAAGAGCGTTGCTGCTAGGGGCTCAATGGTGAGAAACGATCTACTTTCCTTAGCCTACCCACAGACTCCCGCTTTCGATCTTCGGTTTTAGGGTGAGGCAGTGAGAGCTTGATTCAATAATTTTTCGAGCTGACTAACCGGGGCCCGGGGAGATAAACGGGGTAATGTTACCTCGCCAGATGGCGATCGCCAGACTAAGACAGGAATTTCGTACTGATAGGCGTCAAACCAAGCGGATTGGGTGGTAATATCCCGAATTTCTAACTCAATGGTAAGGCTAGTCACCTGGTTGAGTTTTTCCGCTAGTCCCTCGCAGAGATGACAGCCGGGCTTACTGTAGAGAATTAACTGCATGGTTTTGTCGGTAATCAAGGGGCGGGGCTTAAGCGCCTCACGGTCTTTTGCCTGTTTCACGGATTATCGTCATTGGGGAAGTCCATATCCTCTGAGTTAAAGGGATTTTTGCCGATCCCTAATTCTCGCTTACTGTCTCTGAGTTTTTTCCAGAGTTGCTTAATTTGTTCATAGGCTTCTAGGGTATCAATTTTCCCCGCTGTCTCTAGGTTACAAATAAAGCTGACACGTTGGGCAAACTCTTGCAAATTAGCATTAAAAACCAGTTTTTCCGGTTTAAACTCCCCATAATACTGGCTTTGGGGATAGAGGAACGAATCTTTTTCCGGATGATTGGCCATGCTATCTCCTAGACGGACAAGAACTTTTTCCCATTTTGACACTCCCCCGCCTAAAGACGGGGGATTCTTGGTTCACAAACCAACCGTAAGCTCGCAGGATTGCTCCAACGAACCTAGAGG
>JBEAQB010000118.1:0-3902 GCA_041164125.1 Cyanobacteriota bacterium | reverse complement strand
ATCATTCTCAATAAAATCGGCTTAAATCAGCTAAAAATTTCATAATGAGAATTGCTGGCAATGCCAAGTAGCGTTTTTTTTGCCGAGTCCATTATGGTATCCTTAAAGACTGTGTCGAAATATCAGCCACATCTATGCCTAAACTTAAAACTCGTAAAGCCGCAGCCAAACGATTTCGCCCAACCGGTAGTGGCAAAAAAATTGTTCGTCGCAAAGCGTTTAAAAACCATCTCTTAGAGCACAAAAGCTCGGAGCAGACTCGTCGCCGTTTGTCTAATTCAGCGTTGGTTCACGAAGCGGACGAGAAAAACGTACGGTTAATGCTGCCTTACCTATAATCCTCTATCAATCTGTCATCAGAGAGACGCGATTCTAGGTCAACAACGCTTAAGTTACTGTTCTGACTATTTTTTCTTATCTTTACTAATTATGACTCGAGTTAAACGGGGTAATGTCGCCCGCAAACGTCGCAAGAAAATCCTCAAGTTAGCCAAAGGCTTTAGGGGCTCCCACTCCAAGCTTTTCCGTACTGCTAATCAGCAGGTCATGAAGGCCCTAAGGAATGCCTACCGCGATCGCCGCAAGCGTAAACGGGATTTCCGTCGTCTCTGGATTACCCGTATTAATGCTGCTGCCAGGCTAGAAGGCATGAGCTACAGCAAGCTGACAGGTCAGTTAAAAAAAGCCAATATTGAAATCAACCGCAAAATGCTGGCACAATTAGCCGTGCTGGATCCGGCTGCTTTTCGCGAGGTGGTAAAAGCTGCCGCTAACGCTCAATAGATGTTCAAATCCCTTGTCTTGGGAGGTTGACCGGTCAATGCCAGCAAAGACCGGCTTTTTTGTTCCTATGCCAGGACATCTACGGATAGTGGGGACAAATCCCCTGAGGGACTGTAAGTCCTTGTCACGGTAATTCCACTGATGTTGGCTTGGCAATGTGGGGCAGTCCCCAGCCTAATTTTTCCCTGAGAATGCGATAAAATTCTGGACTTTGTAACCGAATAAATTTTGCGGTATGGGGTGAACGCTCTAGGTGGACACGGTCTTCGGGCAAAACGTAGCAGCCCCCGTTGCCATCCACGACTAAAACCATCCGATTGGGAGTGGCGGGAAAAATATTGACGGGTTCAACGTCTGAAAACACTAGGGCGCGGGATGCCAATGAATGGGGACAGATGGGAGCTAACTGAAAAACAGGCACGTCCGGCGTTACCACAGGGCCTCCAGCACTCAGGGAATAGGCGGTTGAACCGGTTGGTGTCGAAATGATAATCCCATCCGCTGCAATATCAACGGGGGCATGGCGACCAATTTGAATTTCAAAATGACACATGCTGGTGAGGGGTTCCCGATGCAAGACCATCTCATTGAGAGAAAGTGCTTCCCAGAGCAGGGTTTCTTCGCGCAGTAAACGCACCGTCATCATTGATCGCGCTTCGATGCGATAGTCGCCCGCTATTAGCTGGGTAACTGCCTGGGGAAGTTGGTTCAGGTAAAGCTCTGTTAAAAACCCCATATGCCCAGTATTGACGGTTAATAAGGGGATGCCAAGGGGGGCCAATTGACGAAAGGCAGACAGAACCGTGCCGTCTCCCCCCAGCACAATGGCAAAGGGCATATCCCCATCAAAGTGGGGGGGGGTCAGATGTTCGATGCGAGTATGGCAGATGGGGCGTTCCGGTTGGGAATAGCCGAGGAGCCCCCCCGATCCGGTTTCGATGACGACCGAAAAGCCCTCCTGCTGCAGTTGCGTTTGTAATTCTTGGGCAACGCTGCAGGCGATCGGTTTATCGTCGTTGAAAATAATGCCGACTTTTGGCACAGTGGCGAAATCCTAGCGAATCAGGGAGAACAAAACAAAAACAGGTTAAACGTTTAAGGTTAGAAAAAGAAGTCTTTTTTCTTCTTTTTGCTCGATGCCTGGGCTTGGGTGACTTCGTAATCTAATTCCTTGAGTTTTTTCATAATACGCCCAAAGTATTCCTGTAGGTATGATTCTACGGTTGTTGTTTCCTTGGGATCAAGGCCAAATTGCTGATAAACCTCATCCATGGATGCCGTCAAGGGTTTGCCGCTGGCTAATACTTCAGCAAAGGCTAGGCGATCGGAGGCATTGTACGTCCATTGGAAAAAGCGGGTAAAACGGCGCATGAACCGTAGCACTGGCATCGGTACTTGGGAAATCCGAGCTTCATTACCGGAAAGTCGCTCGCACAACTGGATGATTTCATCCGCTGACCAGGGGCGGGTTCCCACCACTGGATAGGTTTTCTTGACTGTTTCTGGGACTTCCAGGGCTTTGACCGCAAATTTGGCGACGTCTTGGGTGTTCATGTAGGCGATCGGCGTGCTTTCCCCGGTTTTCCACACTGATTGATTGTCCAGAATGGGAATTGCATATTGACCAATTAATCCTTGCATAAAGGCTGCCAGTTGCAACACGGTGTAGTCTAAGTCTGTCTGGGCAAGGAATTTTTCCGTACAGGCTTTGATATCCATTAACGGCACATTCGGGTATTCTGACGCTCGCAAAATTGAGAAGAAAATCAATCGTTTGATGCCAGCTTGGTGCATCGCTTGAATTAAATGAAGCTTGCCGTCCCAGTCCACTTGACGAATAGTCAGAGAATCCGTCGCTCTAGCTGTTGCTGCGTCAATGACCGCGTCAATATTGTCGAGGGCCGGCCCTAGGGTTTCCGGCTTACACAGATTGCCACTGACTAAGGTAGCGCCCCATTCTTTTAAGAACGTTGCTTTTCGTTGATTTCTGACCAGACAAACAACTGTGTGGCCTTGATCAATAGCCTGCCGTACAATCTGTCTGCCAAGGGTTCCTGTGCCACCGACCACCAAAACGCGCATCTTAATTTTCTTAACAAATTTTAATACTTTTTAAGATGGTATCAGACTCTGACCCTTTGTCGGAAATCTGGCTAGATTTTTCTGCCACGGATCGGCGCCTGAATGGATAAAGGCGTTCACAAGCGATCATTTTGAACCTCCCCCGATCTACCACCGCTCTAAACTGGCTGGGGACAGAGACTGTGACCTCCTTGCCGGAAACAAAACCCAATGATCCACTTGGCGGGGTGTTAGTCCTAGGGAAGGGTAAGGCTTGTATCCGGTTTTTCGGGGTCAATCTCAAAATATTGATGAAATTTGTCGGTCACTTCCAACCAATAGGATCTGCCGTCTGTTTGCCGCCGTTTTCTGATAAATCCTGCTTCTACTAAGTCTTGCACCTGTTGATAAGCACTACTGCCCCGTAATTCAATTAATTCTGTTTGTAAGATGGGGGATTTAAGGGCGATCATGGCAAGGGTGCGGAGATTGCCCGTGCCAAGATCGGCCGGCACGAAATCTTGGATCAAGCTTTGGAAGGCTTCCCGCAATTGCAGGCTATAACCTTGATCCGTTTCGAGGATTTCCAACGCACTGTCACGATGGGCATAATCGTCCATTAATTCCATCAAGGCGTCTTCAATCAAAGCACGGTCTTTGCCGCTAATTTCAATTAATTCGGCGATCGCCAGAGGGCGGGCTTGCAGGTATAAAATAGCTTCAATTTGGGTGGCGAGACGCATGATAGTCTAAAGGTTTTTAAGTTTACGAGCCTGTTCCGGGCACTGCTTGGTGACAACTGGGCGCATTTGGCGACGGATAATATTGGGGCTGAGTTGATGCTGGTCTTCTACCTGTTCGAGTAAGTAAGCCGTTGCTGCGTCCCGAGCCACCTCTGGTGCTTGTCCGGCGGCTAAGGCTTGGCAAAGAATTTGGGCTGCAGTTGTAATTTGGAGTTTGGTTAACGGGCTGGCCAGGGTTGACGTTATCATCCCTGGGGCGCTTACCACCAGGCCCACCGCGAGTAAGGTAAATGGTCGTAACCTGGGTAACAGTGA
>JBEAQB010000117.1:0-3937 GCA_041164125.1 Cyanobacteriota bacterium | reverse complement strand
TGTCTTTATCGCCAGTTTGGAAGAGGATGGTGAAACGATCCGGGGGTCAGCCCGGGGAACTGAAGAATTTAATGTTTTTGATGCCCTGGTAGCCTGTGAAGATTTATTGGGGAAATTCGGTGGCCATCGAGCGGCCGGGGGATTTAGTTTAAACCAGGCAAATTGGACCGCCTTTCAAGCGCGATTAAGTCAGTTTGCCCATGCTTGCCTGGATCCCCATTGCCTGAAACCCCTCATTAAAATTGATGCCCAAGCAAATTTAAGCGAGTTGGATTTAACCCTTGTGGAGGCGATCGACTCCCTACATCCCTGGGGGATCGGCAATGAATTCCCTATTTTTTGGACACCTCAGGTCATCATTACGGAGCAGAAACCCATAGGCAAAGATCAAACCCATTTACGCCTGACCTTAACAGATCGTCAGGGGCGTCATGCCGTCACGGCCGTTGCTTGGCGTTGGGGAGACTTTTATCCGTTGCCGTCACCGTTAGATGTGGCCTATAAGGTGCAGAAAAATCACTTTAATGGTCGAACGACTCTGCAATTAGAATTAGTGGGGGCCCGGTTACCGCAGGCAGATAGCTCTGGTCACAGTAGAGACCCTGAGCCAAAAACCCTCGCCCTTAATCCCCAACCATTGCAAGGAAATTGGCAAGGGGGCTGGGCCCTAGGCGTCAATACGTCAGTTGGCCAAAATGATGCATGGTTGGCCCTAGTCCAAGATGTGTTTCAAGCTCAAAACAGCTTAAAGTTACCCCAATTAGTGCAAACCGTTGTCGGATTTTTACGCCAAAGTCCTGCCCTACCCCATATTCAACAATTAATAGGTTTGCCGTCTCCCTCTCCCCTCTGGTCAGAGTGTCTCCTGGCGATCGCCCATCAGTTGCACCTGCCCGTGGCAAGCCAGGGTTTTCTGCCGACGCCAGTTAACCCGTCTCTCCCTTTAAGTCTCAATCCCCAACTGCCCGACCTAACCAATCAATATTGTTTGTTACTAGCGACCCAATACCGCCAAGGCAAGGCTTTAAGCACCGCTACCCAATTACTCAGACAATCTGCCCACGTTCAACGGGTTTCTGTCTTAACGTTGTTGAGGTAGAGGATTTGCCCCCAGTCGGTTTTGGCTAATGTCCATTGCCCCAAGACCATCGGGTCTCAATCTTTCAGCATTGGGAGACTCTATCGGAAAAGCAATGCTACTATCAAGGAAGGTTGCGTTTCTTATACATTCTTTAAGCAACTGATAGCAATCACAGATGATTAAGGTCTCCTTCCCCTTGCCCGCTCGGCCTCCCCGCATGGCGACGATCACAAGATGTCTCCCTGTTACGGGACAGATTGGGAGAAGCACGGCCCTCTAACTCAAACAGGAATGCTATAGTTCAAAAAACATGCGAGCTGCCTCTTTCTTAACCTGTGTCCCAGCCTAACCCCCTTCCTGTTTTATCGCCACTCGATAATATTCGTCGTTACGATGCTACGGCGATCGCCGCTTACTATGGTCGCAGACCGTTAAACGTTTTCTGGCGGGCGATCGAGGTACTATGGTCGCTGATTTTTTTTGTTAGCTGTCTCCTCTGGGATCAGGGGACACAACAAACTGAAGTTTATAAACAGCAACGGGCAGAGGATTTGCGTGAACTCTTGACCCGTCTAGGCCCCACCTTTATTAAAGTCGGGCAAGCCCTTTCCACCCGCCCTGATCTGATTCGGCGCGATTATCTCAAAGAATTAATTAAACTCCAGGACCAATTACCGCCCTTTGATAACATCCTTGCCTTTCAATTAATTGAAGAACAGTTAGGCATGAGGGTTGATGAAGCCTACCGAGAAATTTCTGCCCATCCCGTCGCCGCCGCCAGTCTAGGGCAGGTTTATCGAGCCATGCTCTACAGCGGCGAAGAGGTTGCCGTCAAAGTACAACGCCCCAACTTGAGACCCCAATTAAGCTTGGATTTGTATTTGATGCGATGGGCAGCCCAAAAGTTTGGACGGTTTTTACCCCTAAATTTAGGGCATGACTTGACGTTAATTGTGGATGAATTTGGCATTAAGTTATTTGAAGAAATTGATTATATTAATGAAGGCAAAAATGCGGAAAAGTTTGCTGAAAATTTCCATGGTGATCCTGACGTTAAAGTTCCGGCGATTTACTGGCAATACAGCAATCAAAAAGTGCTTACTTTGGAATGGATCCAAGGCTTTAAGCTAACGGATACCGATAAAATTCGTGCTGCGGGAATTGACCCCAATACGATTATCAAAATTGGGGTTACCTCAGGCTTACGCCAACTCTTGGAGCATGGCTTCTTCCATGCTGATCCCCACCCTGGTAATTTGTTTGCCACCTTAGACGGTCGTATGGCCTATATTGACTTTGGCATGATGGATCAGCTTGAATCTGGTACGAAAGAAACCATTGCCAGTTCCATTGTCCAGTTAATTAACAAAGATTATTCCGCCCTTGCTGATGATTTTGTTGCCCTCGGCTTCTTAGCCCCTGAAACTAACATTCGCCCGATTATTCCCGCCTTAGAAAGTGTCTTTGGTAGTGCGCTGGGCCAGAGTGTACGGGATTTTAACTTTAAGACGATTACCGATGATTTTTCGGAATTGATGTACGATTACCCTTTCCGAGTCCCTGCGAAGTTTGCCCTAATTATCCGTTCTTTAGTGACCCAGGAAGGGTTGGCACTCAGTTTAGATCCTAACTTTAAAATTGTGGAGGTCGCCTATCCTTACGTTGCGCGGCGGTTATTGACAGGAGAATCCCCCCAGCTTCGTCGCCAGCTGATTGATGTTCTTTTTAAGGATGATAAATTCCAGTGGCAACGCTTAGAAAATATGCTGAGTATTGCCCGTGCCGATGAACACTTTGACCTATTACCCACCGCCCAATTGGGGTTACAGTTCCTGTTTTCTGAAGAAGGACTTTACCTACGACGCCAAATTTTGCTCGCGCTTACTGAAGACGATCGCCTCCATACCGATGAAGTCCAACGCCTCTGGGGACTGGTTAAGGATGATTTCAAACCCCAGGAGTTGGTTAACGTGGCTTGGAATGCTGTACGGGGATTTTCCATGACTAGCGTCAGCACCCTCTTACCCCAGCGATGAAAAAAGAAAGCCGCCACTTAAAAACACGAGGCGACTGTCTAGCAATCGGAGGGTGATATTGACTTTATGTCTTATCTATAGGTTAAGGTCGGCGCCCAAAAGACGATGTAACCAATTTGACGAAACGCCTAAGACTCAGATTGAGTTGCGTACAAATGCAAAGGTTCTTTGACAAACCGAATATAGAAATGTTTAAAAGTAGACCGTAAAACCCTGGGTAAACCAAAGTCAATGGGTAACAGTGCGTCAGGTAGTTTCCAGTTTTCTACCCCTAGATCGTCGGGGTGAGCCAGGGGAAAGTCTAGAGCGGTCAAGGTCGGGTTTAACCCTAAACGCCTCTGGGCCCGGAGGGTAGGCACGGCTTCCGGATCCACTTTGAGGATATCTGTCACCACCCAATCGAGGGCAAATACATCCGTAGAAGCAGCGAGTAATCCCACTGGCTTCGGTGTGCCGTTCATCGGTCCATTGCCTTCCTGGCCGATGATGCCATCTAAAATAGTTAAATCTGGGGCGATCGCCTTGGCGGTTTCCACTAACATTTCTCCGAAGCGATCCGCATCTTTCCCAGCCTCCATATGCCACCAGGCCTTCATCTTACCTGGGACGCAACCAAAGAGGTTTTTAACTCCCAGGGTCATGGTCAGTTGGGCGTGGGATTTCAACTTCGGTAAGTTAATGACGACATCGGCCGCCATTGCCTCCTTGGAGAGGCGTAAATGGTTAAAGTTTTCACTGGCGGATTCGTAACGCCCGCCACGAAATTCCACAATGGGAATATCGAGTGCGTCAAGCAACGGCAAATAGCCATTATTCTCCG
>JBEAQB010000116.1:0-8238 GCA_041164125.1 Cyanobacteriota bacterium | reverse complement strand
GAGGCACATAGGGTTGCAGGCTTGTACTTTGTTGTCCTTTAGCCAAACGTTGCAATTTAGAGGCTTCAACCACTTGTAGTTGATAGAGACGATAGCCTAAAGCCCCTAGTCCAGCTAAGAGTACCCCCCAAACAATTAATAACCGGACAATTGGTAGTCCTGTAGGTCGAGCGTTACTGTGATCATCAGGAAGGGTCGGGCTGTAGCGAGGAGCCCCCCTCCGCAACCGTCCCCTACGACGGGAGTGGGCGGTAGGGGTTGATGGCGTTTTTGACGTTAACAATTTGAGGTGGGAGGAAGCCATGGCAAAAGGGGGTTAGTAGGCGATCGGCTTAACGGTCAAGCTGTGAGTGCCCGGGGTGACTGCCACAGTTTGAGCTTTGGAAACAATTGTCGTGTTTTGTTTAGTCGACAAGAAGATATTTTGGTCTGGACTAGGATTCACTAACCCTGAACTAGGGAGATCGGCTTCCTGAGCCAGTTGGTGCTTAATCGCCTCTGTATTGGCAACAAGTTGACGTTCTGTTTTTTGCAAAGCTTGCAATTGTTGATATTTCTGACTCCAACGCAAAGGGGTATACACAGTCCAACCATAAATACCTAGCGTAATGCAGACGACCCCTAACGTTATCCAGGATGTTGCCTGCTGAAACCCTAAGAGCACTTGTAACGCTGTTGGTAACTGCTGCTTGGGCAGAAACGTTAAAGGGGCCGTTTTGGGAAGGGGAGGCTGTTTGGGAAAGGGGGAATGATCGAGAGAAGGATAAGTGTCAGGCTTTGGTAAGGCAGACATATGGGTGCTGATGATGGTGGTCTGGTGGAAAGGGTCAATGCAAAAAGTCGGTGCCAAGAAAACCAACTCCGGACTGTTTGCCTGACACTACACTTTACTCTAAAAGATATGTCGCTAGTAGGATGCGGGTTTGTTCCCAAATTGTCTGATTTTGATGATGGTATTACTGACTGGTGTTGATTACCCCGAATGACTCTCTTGTAAATTATTTGTTCTGCTTATCATAGAGAACCTAAAGGTTCTTGTCTAAATACGATGTCCAAAACCCTCCTTTACCTGACTATGGGGACCATCAGCCAACGTCCTGCAAATTCGCACGAATGAGTAAGTCGAACTATTCTATTATTCCCTGCTAAAGCGAAGCAGGGGAAATTACACGACTATTGACTCAAGGTAGCCCAGCTTAGTTGTGAGGAATGCGACTCGCCAAGATCCCGTTTTGAGCCCGCATTAAATTTGCCAAGGCAAATTGGAGATGAGGCCCCGCATCTACTGCAACCCAGCCTTGATGGGTTAAGTGACGCCACTCAAAGTGGAGGTGAGGCCCCGTAGAAAAGCCAGTATTGCCGACCCGCCCAATTATTTCGCCTTGGGTGACAACCTGACCGGACTCGACAAAAACTTCTGACAGGTGCGCATAACGTGACTCTTGCGTTCCGTCCAAGTGACGCAGAGTCACCATTAAACCATAGCCACCAGACCATTGGGCAGCAGCCACTGTGCCTGAGTAAGCCGCCATAACTGGTGTCCCCAGGGGAGCGCCAATATCAGTCCCTTCATGCATTCGTTCTTGCCCACTAATGGGATGGATACGCCAGCCGAAGGCAGAAGTAATGGGATTGACACTAGCCAACGGAAAAAATAGATCGGTTCCTTTGAATTGGGTATTGTTGCTCGGGGGGGCATACATGTTGGTTGCCCGTGTGTATTCTGGTAGCGGTGCGAGGGCAATTTTAATCCCCCGCTTAGCGATGGGGCCAAGACTGAAAACTTGGTCAGCCCCAACGGATTGCCCGATCGCCATTTTATTGCTCCGGTGAAAGGAAAAGGGCTTAAGGGGCGATCGCATCTGGGCGGTACTGGGACTGCTGCTGGCCAAACGTTGTCGCCGGGGGGGGATTGGGGTAGACGCTTGCTGCTGGCGGGACGACGCAGGGTCAGCCGTGGTAGATTTAATCGACCCGCCTGGGGTCTTTCCACAACCATGTTGAAAATGATCACCACTGACAATGGTTTGACAGCTACTATTGCGAGTTTTAATCACAACACTACTCGGGGCAGTGCTAGGTATGGTCAACGTCTTCTGAGGCGTCGCATCAATATAGCTATTTTTCTGTAAACCTGGAGGAGTTTGAGGGGGTTGGGTGACAACTGGGGCCGGTCGGGTAACTGTCGGCGCTGCTAATTTCTGAGGGGGATTAGCAGAAGAGGAAGGGAGAAGAACGGATTTTCGGTCAGCAGGAGGAGCGACTAAACGGGGGACGGGGGCCGGTGCCGAGATATCGGGCGTGATAAACCCCCCTGTTGCATTTCCAGGGATAGCCCAAGCAAAGCCGCTAGCCGTTACCAGCCCACTTAGGGTCAAATGACACAAGCGACGACATTGACTGAGCCCAAAAGTTAATTCTTTGGCATTTGACCGGGACCGCATCGTCACATCCTCACACACAACAGATTGCATAACGCTGTTTATTGTAGTGGTTTAGGCTGGAAATGCAAAGCCTAATCAAGCCATAAGTAGACAGCCATCAAAAACACGAATAATACTCATTAATGTCGATGGGCTACTGACGCATTACAGCGAAATAATTTTGCCACAATTTTTTTGGCACTTTGAGCATCATCGTTGCCGATTTTTCTTGAGCCACTAGATAGCGTTTCACCATTTCTTCCTGAAGCTTCACCCTGGTTTTGATGGTGTCCGCTAGTTGAATTTCGCCAGCACCTTGGGGCAGATTCTCCATCCAAGATGCAAATTTTTTTTGCCAGTTGAAGATCTGGGTTTAATCGCTTTGAAAAAATGTGGTGTCCATAGGACTAAGACCGCTAGCACCGATTAATTTATCAAATCCAACGCATTGGCCCATCCTTGAGCAGGAGCAATAATTCAAGCTGGACAATGCCACAGGGTTAGAAAAGTCCCTGTGATTGCTATATTAATAGGGAGAATTCTTACAAAAACCTTAAAAAACTATGGTCTGGACAAAAGTGTTGGCAGCCAATGAGTTACCCTCCGGTAGTCGTCAGGTCGTCAAAGTCAATCGCCAAAAAATTTTATTACTAAACCATGAAGGAACTATCCATGCTGTGAGCAACCAATGTCCCCACTTAAACTTGCCCATGAAAAACGGTAAAATCCAGGACGGAAAGATTATCTGTCCCTTCCATCGCAGCGCCTTTGAACTTTGTAGTGGCGCGGTCCAAGATTGGGTGTCCTTTCCGCCGGTGGTCGGTCAATTCATGGGAAAATTGTCTACCCAGAAAGCGTTACCCATTTTTCCTGTCAGAGTAGAGAAGGGAGACATTCAAGTTGACCTCAGTTAGCTTAGAGCCGCCCTACTCCGGTCATAGGTGACCCGAAAACCAGCCTGGGGTTTCCCTTGAACGGTTGTGCAAGACTCTGTTTCCACGTCCATGCCGATTTCGGCAGCTGTACGGGATAACATGGATTGTTGGCGGTTTTTAACCAATTGGTGATGACGCAGCATCAAAGCTCTGGCTTGTTGTTGGGTGGACATAATCAATTTCTCTCGGTTAACGATTGCTTAGACAAATAATGTGACCGTTAGATCACCCTCTAGTTAGGATTATAGCATAAAATTCTGTAGCAATTTATACAAAATAAGCGGCGCCAGGGATTCCCGTGAGGCTCGATTCCCTGTTTGTTAATAGTCTGGCCTTGGCAAGCGGTTAGTCCTGTTTTTTGAACGTTTCATGTCCCTTGAACACCCTATTCTCTTAAAAAGTTTCGAGTATATTGATCAGCGTATTGGCCGCCATACCTTAACGCCCCAGGCCTACGCAATTGCCAGGCGGGTTATCCATAGCACTGCCGATTTTGAGTTTCTTGATCTACTCCGTTTTGACCCGCCTGTTGCTCCCGGTGGGTCAACGGGTGTGATTGATATTGCCGTCCAGGCTCTATCCCAATCAACGCCCATTGTGGTTGATGTCAATATGGTACGGCAAGGGGTTCAAACGTTGGTCAATAAAACTAGCCAAAATCCTCTTTATGCGGCGATCGACTATGGCAATCCGCCTCAGGCAGGCAAGACTTGCACAGAATCGGGCATTTTACATTGTATTGAACGATTTCCCCAGGCGATCTATGTGATAGGAAACGCCCCTACTGCTCTACTGGCCCTTTGTGAGGCGATCGCCGATGGTCGGGCAGCGCCGGCGTTTGTGATTGGTGTTCCCGTGGGCTTTGTTAAAGTTCTTGAGGCAAAACTGGCTTTATCCTTGCAACCCTGTCCCCAGATTCGGGTCGACGGCAATAAAGGGGGATCGTCTGTTGCCGCTGCTATTGTTAACGCACTTTTGATGTTAGCAAAATCAATTAAAGTAAGTTAATATTAGCCTAAAAACCGGGAAAACGTTTGATGCGCCTCAATGCCAATAGCTTGTCCCCGGCGAGGTACTGCCTAAACTATGTCTAACAAAAACAAAATTTTTTTGCTTCTATTGGTGTTTTGTCCCCTCTCGTTGGTTGCCCATTGGTTGGGGTGGGGAGAGACCAACGTGTTTATTCTGGCCGGTTTGGCGATCGTGCCGTTGGCCGCCTTTATGGGCACAGCGACGGAGGAAATTGCTGTGGTGGTCGGTCCGAATCTAGGGGGGTTGCTCAATGCCACCTTTGGCAATGCCACGGAATTAATCTTGGCCTACATTGCCCTCAAGGCGGGATTGATCGACGTGGTCAAGGCCACCATTACAGGCTCTATTATCGGCAACTTACTCTTGGTAATGGGGTTTGCAGCTCTGTTGGGAGGATTACGCTTTAAGGAACAGCAATTTCAACCCATTGCGGCCCGCTTAAATGCCTCGGCCATGAATTTAGGGGTGGTCGCGATTTTGTTGCCGACGGCGTTGCAATATACCTCCAGTGGTATTTCTGAAGCCGTTGTGCAAAATCTATCGGTGGCGGTGGCGATCGTTTTGATTGGGGTTTACGGCTTAACATTATTGTTTTCCATGAAGACCCATGCCTATCTCTATGATGTGGGCGTAGTGGAAAGTGAGGCAGTTTCCGGTAGTGACTTAATGCCTAATGACGGTGTCGGATTAGAAGTCGGATCAGAAATAGACGTAGAAAAGCCTAATTTTTTACTGTGGACAGGGGTGTTACTCGTCGTGACTTTGGGGGTGGCGCTGGAGTCGGAATTGTTGGTGGAATCCTTGGAAGTGGCGACGGAATCTTTGGGCTTAACCGCTTTATTTACCGGGGTAATTTTATTACCGATTATTGGCAATGCGGCGGAACACGCGACGGCCGTTACCGTTGCCATGAAGGACAAAATGGATTTGTCGATGTCGGTGGTCATGGGGTCAAGCTTGCAAATTGCTTTTTTTGTTGCCCCGGTGTTGGTGCTGCTTGGCTGGGCGATCGGTCAACCGATGGATTTAAATTTCAATCCCTTTGAGTTGGTGGCGGTTTTGGTAGCAGTGTTAATCGTTAATTCCATTAGTAGTGATGGACGATCAAATTGGTTAGAAGGGGTTTTATTATTGGCGACCTATGCCATTATCGGCCTAGCCTTTTATTTCCATCCGGCGATCGCCGAGGTGTTGTAGCAATGGTTGCGGGTCTTATCCTTTCAAACCCTCGGTAATGTCACTGCCAGTTGCTGGTCTTGGTATTTTCCTTGACGGCTTGCATAACTCACCGAACAGGGATCGCCTTCAAAAAAGAGTAATTGCACAATCCCTTCGTTGGCATATATCCGACAGTCCGCACTAGAAGAATTGGAAAACTCTAAAGTCAAATGCCCCCGCCACGCTGCCTCCGCTGGGGTTGTGTTGGCAATGATCCCGCAGCGCGCATAAGTGCTTTTGCCCAGGCAGACAATAATCACATTGTCGGGAACGTTCAGTTTTTCTAAGGCAACCCCTAGACCGTAGGAATGGGCCGGCAGAATAAAATAACTGCCATCTTGATCCGTATGGAGTTGGGTTTGTTCAAGGTTATGGGGATTAAATTGTTTGGGATCGACGACGGTGCCGGGGATGTGGCGAAAAATGCGGAAATCGGCAGGCGATAGGCGAATATCGTAACCAAAACTGCTTAACCCAAAGGAAATAATCGGCTGATCTTCAACCCGACGAATCAATTGGGGTTCAAAGGGGCTGATCATTCCCTGCTCGGCTTGGGCACGAATCCAAATGTCGTTTTTGATCATGGGCGGGGACTAGGGAACGTCAAACAAGTTACAACGGGCAAACTGCCTTCACTTTGTCAGTGAACGACTCCGTCCTAAAGGACAGAGCTTCCTATCCACAGAACTACTGTCTATCCCGGGGGGTAGCGAGTCTGGCATTCTGGTGATAGGGGGTTCGGCGCGCTCAGCCGAGTCGCGGACTCCCCAGTTCCTGAGGACACAAACACGGTTACAAGATACTTTGTCTGGGACAAGATACTTTGTCTGGGACTAGTTAGATTTTCGCTATTTGTTGCCGTGTCAACATAGGTCAGTGTATCAAAATCGACCTCCTCAAGGAAGGGGATTTCCCGCGACAGAGTGTGTTCACCGAAACCATTCTGTGATCCCTCCGGCCTTGTCCACTACCGTAATCCCCTGGGCCTGCAACACAGTCCGCAGGCGATCGCCTTCGGCATAATCCTTGTTTTGGCGGGCTTGATTGCGCTGCTGAATCAACTGCTCAATTTCTGCATCGGCTAGACCCCCACTGGGTTCTAGGGGGGGGGCTGGAGTAACCGATAGGCCGAGAATGTTGGCCAAACTCACCAACGTTAGCCATTGCGTTTGTAATAATTGCGGCTCAACTTGAGTGGTGCCCTCATACCGTAATCGATTGCCCTCTGCCCGCAGGGTTTTAGCCAACTCGAACAAAATAGCCAGCCCCTCCGCAAAATTAAAGTCATCGTCCACGGCGGCTTGAAACGCCTGGGTCCATTGGTTAACATTCGGGGCTAACGTTGGGGGCTGTTGCTCCCAGCCCAGTTGTTCACCATAGGTAATCCCCAACCCTAAACCGGCTGCTAACGTCTGCCAGCCATTGGTGGCAGCGGCGATCGCCATTGGGGTGAAATCTAAGGGTTTACGGTAATGGCATTGCAACACCAGTAAGCGAATAGCCATGGGATCGACAGTTTCCAACAACTGCCGAATGGTCGTGAAGTTACCCAAGGATTTAGACATCTTTTCCCCCCCCACCTTAACCATGCCGTTATGGAGCCAATAGTGGGCTAACGGTTTACCCGTCGCCGCTTCGGATTGGGCAATTTCATTTTCATGGTGGGGAAAAATCAAATCACTGCCCCCCACATGCAAATCAATGGTTTCCCCTAAAAATTCCCGCACCATAGCCGAACATTCAATATGCCACCCAGGCCGCCCCGCTCCCCAATCCGACTCCCAGGCCGGTTCCCCCGGTTTTGCCCCCTTCCACAGGGCAAAATCAAAGGGATGATGCTTAAGCTGGGTTTCAGCCTCCGCCACTGTTACCCGGCCACTGGCCCCCACCCGTAAATCCTCCAACTTTCGCCCCGACAACTTGCCATAATTGGCAAAATTTTGCACCGCATAATACACATCCCCATCAGCCGGATAGGCGTAACCTTTGGCTTCCAACTCCGCGATTAATCGTTTAATCCCATTCAGAGTATGGGTGGCGCGGGGATAAACATCAGCCGGTTTCACACCTAACCGTTCCATATCCTCAAAATAGGCTGCAATAAACCGGTCAGCCACCGCTTCCATGGTGCTACCTTCTTGCACCGCTCGGTTGAGAATTTTGTCGTCAATGTCGGTAAAATTTTGCACATACCGCACCCTATATCCTGACCATTCTAAATAACTCCGTACCAGATCCCAGGTAATGCAGGTACGGGCATGGCCCAAATGGCAATAGTCATAAACCGTGATACCGCAGCAGTACATAGTAACCGCATCTTTCTGCAGCGGTTGGAAAAGCTCCTTAGTGCGGGTGAGGGAATTGTACAGACGGAGAGCCATAGAATAAACCGGAAAAATCAACAGCAGTTCCATTATTGTCCTTTCCGGCCAGTCCATTGCCTTCCGTTTCTCTTTGAGTCCTAATCATTTGTCCCGCATGATTCAACGAACAAGCCGTTTCCCGACAGTCTTCCGGGTTAGCCAAAAAACGCTAAAGTCTTTTTAAAAACGGAGTCAATCCGTTATGATGGGGAATTGTGAGTTTTTACTATCACCATGAATGCCCAAACGATAATTAAGTCCATCGAA
>JBEAQB010000115.1:0-4968 GCA_041164125.1 Cyanobacteriota bacterium | reverse complement strand
TTTGATCAATTTGTGCCGGCCCATCGAGCTTATGTTCAACAACTCATCGACCAAGGAAGACGGGCCACCACCGGTTATTGGGGGGACTATGGCGGGGGAATGTTACTGTTCCAAGCTGACTCTTTAACCGAAGCCCTGGCGATCGCCGAGGCCGATCCCTTAATTGCCAATCAGTGTGTGGAGTACGAAGTGCACGAATGGCGCATTGTGATTACTCCGCCTCAAGGCATTACTCTCCAAGGGTGATGGAACGGTTTAACACTTCCGCAATGTCATAGGGACAGGCTTTGGCAAAGTCTAAGCCCGTTTCACTGGATGCATCCAAACGGGCAGTTTTATAGGCGTAATCTAACCATTCCTGGCACAGATAGCGCTTCAGACTCGGACTGTCTTTCAAATACAGGCTAATATTAGTTCTTTCTCGCTCAATCGTATTACACCAACTACGAGAACGTTTCTGGGGCTGAAAATCCCACTTAAGGAGGTGGTGCAGAATGAGACGCAGGCTACTCAGCAGGCGATCGCGTTCTCGCTTAGACAAGTCCCGTACCTCCTCGACCAAATTTTCTAGATCCAATTCAGCAAACTTTTTCTCCGCCAGCAACCGGGCCATTTCCTCGGCCCACAAGCCAAAATCCTGTTCATAGAGTTTCGTCATCCTTACCTCGCTTTACCCCCACCCTTAGTTAAGGCGGTGAATTGAATCAACATCGCAAAATCCATCAGGATTAACCGCCCCTGGGAGGAAAACCCCCTATTCCCTTGCGGCAAAAATAATTTACAATCGTGTAACAATTAAGGCTGCTTACCCAAGCGCCCCATTGGCCTGTCGTTGTGGAAGAGACGCCGAGTAACGGCAAAGACCCCTTCAAGCAAACAACGCGACGTTCAACCTATTGCCCAACTGGCTTTCTGTTTGCTGTTGGTAAATTTTATCACGTAAATTCTTATGAAAAAAGATCTCACTCGTTACCGCAATATTGGTATTTTTGCCCACGTTGATGCGGGTAAAACCACCACCACCGAACGGATTCTCAAGTTAACTGGAAAAATCCACAAAATCGGCGAGGTTCATGAGGGGGCAGCCACCACTGACTTCATGGAGCAGGAGCAAGAACGGGGCATTACTATCCAATCCGCAGCCACCAGCTGTTTCTGGAAAGATTGTCAGCTCAATATTATTGACACCCCCGGGCACGTAGACTTCACCATCGAAGTGTATCGTTCCCTCAAAGTACTCGATGGCGGCATTGGTGTTTTTTGCGGTTCCGGGGGGGTAGAGCCTCAATCGGAAACGAACTGGCGCTACGCCAACGATTCCAAAGTCGCTCGAATTATCTATGTCAACAAATTAGACCGCACCGGGGCTGACTTTTATCGAGTGGTTAAGCAGGTGGAAAATGTCTTGGGGGCGAAACCCCTGGTCATGACCCTACCGATTGGCACGGAAAATGATTTTGTCGGTATTGTCGATGTTTTGACGGAAAAGGCTTGGATTTGGGACGATACGGGCCTGCCGGAAAACTATGAAATCACCGATGTTCCCGCCGACATGAAAGACGATGTGGCCACCTACCGCGAAATGCTGATTGAAATGGCGGTGGAGCAAGACGATGAGTTGATGGAGAAATACCTGGAAGGGGAAGAAGTTGCCATCGAAGACCTTAAACGCTGTATCCGGAAAGGAACGCGGGAATTAGCCTTTTTCCCCACCTATTGCGGCTCCTCCTTCAAAAACAAAGGGGTACAAAACGTTCTCGATGCTGTGGTGGATTACCTACCCAATCCCCAGGAAGTGCCCCCCCAACCGGAAGTGGATTTAGAAGGGGAAGAAACAGGTCAATTTGCCATTGTGGACTCGGAAAAACCGCTACGGGCCTTGGCATTTAAAATTATGGATGACCGCTTCGGTGCCCTAACCTTTACCCGCATTTATTCCGGCACCATCAGCAAAGGGGACACTGTATTAAACACTGCCACCGGCAAAACGGAACGAATTGGTCGTTTGGTGGAAATGCACGCCGATTCCCGGGAAGAAATTGACCATGCTCAGGCTGGGGATATTGTGGCGATCGTCGGGATGAAAAACGTGCAAACCGGTCATACCCTCTGCGATCCGAAAAATCCCGCTACCCTGGAACCGATGGTGTTCCCTGATCCGGTGATTTCCATTGCCGTCAAGCCCAAGAAAAAGGGCATGGACGAAAAGCTGGGCATGGCCCTCAGCAAAATGGTGCAAGAAGATCCCTCCTTCCAGGTGGAAACCGATGAGGAAAGCGGCGAAACCATTATTAAAGGGATGGGGGAACTGCACCTGGATATCAAAATGGATATTCTCAAGCGGACCCACGGTGTGGAAGTGGAAATGGGTAAACCCCAAGTGGCCTACCGTGAATCCATTACCCAACCCATCACTGACGGTTACACCCACAAGAAACAATCCGGTGGTTCGGGTCAGTTTGCCAAAATTGATTACGTCATTGAGCCGGGGGAAACGGGCACTGGCTTCCAGTTTGAGTCTAAAGTGACCGGTGGTAACGTGCCCCGGGAATATTGGCCCGCTGTACAAAAGGGCTTTGAACAGAGCATTGTTAAAGGGGTTCTGGCCGGTTATCCCGTGGTAGATCTGAAAGTCACCCTGATGGACGGTGGCTTCCACCCCGTTGACTCCTCGGCGATCGCCTTTGAGATTGCAGCGAAGGCAGCCTATCGTCAGAGTGTCCCGAAAGCAAAACCCCAAATCTTAGAACCGATCATGGCGGTGGATGTGTTTACCCCGGATGATCACATGGGGGATGTTATTGGTGACTTAAACCGGCGTCGGGGCATTATCAAATCCCAAGAAACCGGTCCCATGGGCGTTCGCATCAAAGCTGATGTGCCGTTGAGCGAAATGTTTGGTTACATTGGCGATCTGCGGACCATGACCTCCGGTCGGGGACAATTCTCGATGCTGTTTTCCCACTATTTCCCCTGCCCGACGAACGTCGCTGAAGAGGTGATCAAAGAAGCCAAAGAGCGCCAAGCCAGCGCCTAGGTAACGGCATAATCCCTTATTCACTCAACGATCCCCCATGAGGGGGATTTTTTTGTCCCTATATCCAACTCCGGAACAACATCCGCAAGGAAAACCCTTGGGGCGTGAGGGGTAGTCCCAGGAAGATGGGTAACCAAAACCAAAAGCTGACAACAATCATCCCCAGGCAGGTCAACCCGACCACCTGATACCAGGATTTACCAGGTCGAAGTAAGGTTTCTAAAACGACAGCTAAGGCCAGGATGCTGATCAAGTAGGCGGGTAAATAATGATAAAAAAAGGTGCAGCGGCTAATCCCCAACCAGGGCAACAGGTTAACGCCATAATTGATGGCAATGTAGATGGTTATATTCGGTAAGGGCAAGGCGGGGGAAAAATGTCGTAATTTCGCCCAGGCCACACTCCCCACCAATAACCCCATCGCTCCGGTGGACAGCCATAACAAAGCCGGATTAGCCATGCTGTGGACGTCGTAAATAATGCCAAAGGGCCCCGATTTTTGAAAGAAGTAGGCAACAGGACGCCACATCACCAACCAGCTATACCAGGGGGAACAATAGGGATGAACGTCGGGACTATTTCCCACCCGACGATGGTATTGCCAGGTGTCTACTTGGATTTGCCAAAACCCTTGGAGGGACGCGTAATCAGGATTCATAAGTAAATGGGGCATCCAAATCAGGCTATAGGTCAATGCGGGCAGTAACACGAGCCACAGCAACATCTGTTGGGGCGTCAGGGCTAACCAGAGTTGCTGCCAGCCATTTTCCTGGTGCGTCAAAGCCTGACTCCCGCTGTGCTCAGAATGATCCTCCTGGGGCGATCGCCGTCGATACCCGTGGCACCCCACCCAGGCCACAGTCCACAGGGCATAAATCCCCAATAAAAAGGCAAAGCCGTTCCATTTAACGCTACCCGCACAGCCCAGGGCAATGCCAGCGAGAATCAGCTGCCACCGTTGCCGTTTTTGTAGATACCACAACACGAAAATGTGGCCGAGTAAGCCGAAAAAAATGAGGTAAATGTTATTTAAGGCATAACGAGATTCCACCAACAATAGGCCATCCAGCGCCGTCAGTCCCATGACCAACACCGTTAACCGTTGACGTTGGGTCAACAAATAGGCGATCATTCCCATCAGGAGGGGAATGGTCGCCCCCGTTAGGGCATTGAGCCAGCGATAACTCCAGGTAGAACGCACCACCCCGGTTAGGTCATTAACCTGGTCAGGATTAACCGGAAAAAGGCCGCCCAGCCCCATGGCCAGGACAATCAAGTAATGACTAAGGGGGGGATGGGAAGGAAAAAAGGGTTTACCCAGCCAATAATCACTGGCGAATTTGGCATAATAGACCTCATCAAACACCAATTCGTTGAATTGCCCTAGGTTCCAGAAGCGCAGTGCCAGGGAAAAGACGAGTATGGCCAGTATGATGACAGTAAAAGGGGTTAGGCGAAAGCTCGGAAAATTTTCACCCATGTTTACAAAAAGCACTCTGGTTAGTGAACTTCTTGATTCTAGAGATTTAACGGGTCTGACGGGGCTCGAACCCGCAACTTCCGCCGTGACAGGGCGGTGCTCTAACCAGTTGAACTACAGACCCAATTCTTAATTTCAGACTTTTACCATTACATCAGTTTGGGGACGCTTTGTCAATATTCGGGCTAAATATTTTTTGAGGGCGAAGAGTCGTTCACCCCCAGAATTTGATCGTCGTTGCCCACCTTACAGGATAAAACCCGATTTTTTGATCATGCCTTACTTCAAGGAAAACCGTTGATGGATCCGTCCAGCAATTCTCATTTTGACTTCAATCCGGATTTTTAATGTATGTTCTCAACGAAGGAATGAGGTTTTCAGAGGCCGTTATTGCAACTATTCTCAATAAAATCAGCCTAAATTAGCTTAAAATCCCATAATGAGAATTGCT
>JBEAQB010000114.1:0-3203 GCA_041164125.1 Cyanobacteriota bacterium | reverse complement strand
TGAGAATCGTGTCAGCGATCGCCTGGGGAGGCTGTTCTTCGGTGATGGGCACCCTCAGATCCGCTTGGGCATACAGGGACCGGCGATCGCCCAGTAATTGGTTGAGACGTTGCCTAGGATCCGGTTGCCGTAACAGGGGACGAGTTTGGTCGCCTTGTAAGCGTTTGACTAAAATATCCACGGTCACATCCAGCCAAACGACGATGCCGTGGTGAAGATAGCTCCAATTGTGGGGTTGTAAAATAATGCCGCCCCCGGTGGCGATCACACTGCGGGTTTGAGCGGACAACTGTCCCAGTACCTGACTTTCCAGTTGCCGAAAGGCAGTTTCCCCCTGTTGGGCAAAAATATCAGAGATGGAACAAGCCGCCACCCGTTCAATTAAAAGATCGGAGTCAAAAAAACGATAACGGAGTTGGTCGGCTAACAGTTGACCAACGGTGGACTTGCCAGAGCCCATCATACCGATGAGGAAAAGATTGACGCCTTGGAGAGGATTGTTGGTGGGGGGAGTTGAGGGAAGCATCAGAAGCCGAGTGAAAATTTAAGCGGTGTTGTACAGGCGATCGTCAGCTATTCTACGGGAAAAACCGCCTAATTAGTCGCAAATCAGGCGGTTGTTGGTTGATCTAGGTCAGCGAATTATCTCCAAGGCAACGTTAGCGACACCACTGTGGTGGACACCGATCACCTGAGCCGCGCCCTTAGAGAGATCAATGACTCGACCGCGAATAAAGGGGCCACGATCATTGATGCGAACGACTACCGAACGACCATTGCGGAGGTTGGTGACTTTTACCCTAGTGCCAAAGGGCAGACTTTTGTGGGCCGCCGTCAACGCGTACTGGTTGAAACGTTCACCATTCGCTGTCCGACGACCATGGAAGCCAGGGCCGTACCAGGATGCCATGCCGCCTTTAATCCGATTCAGGGTAGTAGCAGCGATCACAGGTTGGGCCGTCACCGTTGGGGAGGCGACTGAGGCCATGGTTAAGGGGTCTGCTCCCCCCATTAAGCGCCGTAAACGGTTGGTAATTTGCAAGGCCGAGTGATGACTCGGTAAGCGTTTCTCGGGTAAGACTGTATTTCTATCAAGGGCAATCAAAGGGGTAGCCCCGGCTTTAATCACATACTGTTTAGCGGTTCGATCAAAGTCAAGCTTAATCGTATTGGCATCAAAATCAGCTGCTTGGGCAAGTTGGTTTAGTTGGCTGGCGATCGCCTCGGCCCGTTGGAGCGTATTCCCTTCCTTAGTTAGGGCTTGGTGGTTGGCGAAGGTTTGCAGTTCCGCAGCAGTACCAACAAAGGTGACGACGGGAATATAATTAACTCTGAGGGTGACAGCCAACTGGGTCTTTTGCCAAGGATGGGGAATAATAGTGGCGATGACGCGATTGGCGGCTGGAATGACGGGAGAAGGGGTTGGGGCGTCTAACGTTGCGATGGCAGAATCATTTTCAGAAACGGTCGCTGTCGTTGTGTCAGCGACGGTCATGTTAGCGGCGGCGACGGCCGGCGGTGTGTTACCCAAAACGAGGGTCGTCACACTTGCCAGGCCGATAAAGCTCGCCAACGAGGGACAAAAATTAATTCCTTTCATAGAAATGTTAGTAAAGAACAAGGATTGCGGGGGGATGACGCTGGCATCCGCCGTTGCGAGGAACGTCACAAATATGCGTTATCACAATTTGCCGTGCTCTAGACAATCCCACTTGCCCGAAATTAGTACGAAATAGCGGACAAGATTTTTTGTACGAAACCTCAACAAAATATCATGGAAAACCAGGGGCTTATGCCTGAAAATCTTATGAAACTCATTAAAAAAAATTATCTTTGTCCAAGGGCAGTGACGCTGGTCACAGGGGATTGGGGGAATTGATGGCAACCCTTAGAACCTACGGCCAAGTATTGGGACTCTTTTGGCAAACGGCGATCGCCGCTGAGTTGGAGTATCGCCTTAATTTTGTGATTGCCAGTGTCAGCAGCTTGGCCAACCTTGTCGGTAGCTTATTTGGCCTATTTTTGTTTTATCGCACGGGCTATCAGTTCACGGACTGGAGTTGGCAAGCAGCACTGTTGGTCTTGGGATTATTCACAATTTTGCAGGGGGTCGCTGCGACGGTATTTATTCCCAATCTCAATCGCATCGTTCGTTACGTGGAACAGGGAACCCTCGATTTTGTCTTGCTAAAACCCATTAGCAGCCAATTCTGGTTGTCATTGCGGCAGCTATCCCCCTGGGGAGTTCCAGATATACTCTTTGGCACAGGACTGATCTTATATGCCAGTGGCCAACTCACTTTATCCTGGCAAAATTTAGGTTTCGGCGTCATCCTCTTAGCATTTGGCACCGTGATTCTCTACAGCCTCTGGTTTATGTTGGGCGCCACCAGCATTTGGTTTGTCAAAATCTATAACGTCACCGAGGTCTTGAAAGGCTTCTTAGAAGCGGGGCGTTATCCAGTCGTGGCGTATCCTGCCATCTATCGCGTCTTTTTTACCTTTGTTATTCCCGTTGCCTTTTTAACCACCATTCCTGCCGAAGCCATGTTGGGACGGTTGAATGTTTTTTGGCTCGTCGCAGATTTGGCCCTGGCGATCGCCCTATTGTGGCTTTCCCATCGATTCTGGCAATTTGCCTTACGCTTTTACACCAGTGCCTCCAGCTAGCCAGCACGAAAAAAACGAAGAACCCCAAACCCTATGGCAAACTAAAGGGAGAGAGTTGGCGAGGGAGTTGCGGATTTTTACGCCAAAAATCTGAGGAAAGTCCGGGCTTCCTAAAGACCAGACTTGCTGGGTAACGCCCAGTGCGCGCGAGCGTGAGGATAGTGCCACAGAAACATACCGCCTTTCACAGGGAACGGGGAACAGTTTTCTTTCACTGACACCTGGTGCCTGGTGGGGTAAGGGTGCAAAGGTGCGGTAAGAGCGCACCAGCAGTATCGTGAGGTACTGGCTCGGTAAACCCCGGTTGGAAGCAAGGTCGCAGGGGCAAGGGTTGGTCTTTTGCCCGCCCCATCATTAGGTGGAACCGCTTGAGGGGTTTGGTAACAAACGTCCCAGATAGATAACTCCCCAGGGGTGCTAGCATCCTGGAACAGAACCCGGCTTATGTCCAACCCTCGTCCCTTTGGTATCGATCCCCTTGACTGTCTCGTTATGTCATTAGCGCCCCATCGCCAAACCCAACTCAACACGCT
>JBEAQB010000113.1:0-7212 GCA_041164125.1 Cyanobacteriota bacterium | reverse complement strand
CGGTAAGCATCTGCCAATTGGGGATTGAGGGTCAGAGCCTGGGTTTGATCGGCGATCGCCCCTTGATAATCGTGTAACTCTTCTCGAGCAATCCCCCGATTAAAGTAAGCGTCAGCATCATTAGGATTCCGTTGAATGAGTTCTGAAAAAATGGCGATCGCCCTTTGGTAATCTCCTTTCATGCCGTGCTCCATCCCTTCAATGAGTCTTTCTTGGTGATAATCATCAGTAGTATAAATAGTAGTAGGCGATAAGATAACTTCGCTCCCAATTAAAGTTTGGGCGGTGCTGAACTCCCCCCAGAGTGAGTAACTCAAACTCATGTTGGCAGCAATGATAATGACTTTAGATAAAGCGTTAGTCCAAAGCATTTTAATGGAAATTTTGTTAGTAAATATCTTCAATATAGGCTAAAACCGTTTGATCAGGATATGTGCAGAAGTGGTTAAAATAATAGTATTCAACGCTAAATCTGTTATCAATTTTTATCCCTCTGCAATTTGTTGACGCGATATGACCCACTCCCCTAACCCGAAAGCCACTTTATCCGCCAGCGAAGCCACGGAACTACTCCGTTCCTTATTACACAAGGAGGGAAGTTGGGTCGAGTGGGGACAAAAATGCCACCAACTGCAACAGGGGGGCTACGACGCTGAACACATTTTTGAGCAATCTGGGTTTCAAAAAGTCCAACAAAATCTCGTCATTGTGGCGAGTCAGGTCTACGAAAGTCTGGTCAAGGAGGGGGTGGAAGCGGCAACCTTAGCCTACTATTTAGGACCAAAAAGCGATGTGCTTTACGAGTTACGTATCCTCACCCAACCCCAACGGGCGATCGCCGCAGTGGAAGCCCAGCAGAAAAATCTCATTGCAGAGGAGGCAAAGGAATTAGCTAAAGCATTTCAAGCATTTGGTTACCTCTCCCAATTACCCGAAGGGTTTACGGAACATCCGGGAGATGCCTTAGCCTATCAATGTTGGAAACTAGCCCGGCAAAAAAAGGATTTAACGGCTCGCACCCAGCTCATTGTTAAGGGCCTAAAGTTTGCCCACTCTGATTCGGCTCGGACGGCGATCGAACAACTACTGACTGATTTAACCACTAAATCAGCGCCGAAGGCCCCCCTAGTTCCGATATTTCGCCTAGAAGATGATCAAGAGTCAGCGCGTCTTATTCCGGTGGCCGGGACGTTCCCTTTAACCGCTGAGCAGGTAGAGAGTGTGGCACCTTTGAGCCAAGTAGAACCGTTTGGATTAGTGAATTATCAGGGCACGGGGGCAATTGTGCCGGTTCCCCAATGGCAGGCAATTTTAACGGCTGACAATCCTGTCGCCCTCTTTTGTCGGGGTGGGGAGGTTGCGGCAACGGTGCCGCGCAAAGACGAAATGGTGCTGGTTATTGTGGATCGGCAGCGGCGAGACTGGAATCGAATGAGTTATTTTCTGGTGATGACAGGAGAGCAATTAGCCATTAGTTGGTTTGAGGCGGCACCCGCTTGTCCTATTCTCGGGCAAGTGGTTGTGGTGCTTCGCCCCAAGCAGATTTTTGATGCGAATCATTTACGGGAACCCTGGCAGATGGATGATTGAGGGCCTATGGGGAGGAATTCAAGGCTTCAAATCCACCGACAATGTCCAGTAATTCCCCAGTGATGGCGTTTTGTCGGTGTTGGCGATAGGCGATCGTTAACGCGTCAAGGCGATCGCCAATATTTTGCTCGGCCGCTTGCATGGATATGAGCCGACTCGCATTCTCACTGGCTAAGGAGTCCACTGTGGCCCGGTAAAGGGAAACATATAGGTATTGCTGGATTAATCCCGATAACAGTTGGGCTTGCGGGAGGCCGAGGTTGGGCAAAGCCGGGGAGGGCCAGGGCTTTTCCTGTAACGTATGCAACCAAACTTGATCCAGGGGCAGCAGTTGCAGCGTAGTGGGTTGATAGCGGGTATTGGATTGGCCGCGGTGATGACATAACAAAATTTGATCCACCGCCGGGTAAGGGGTAGGGGGGGGCGGAAAACGCCACTCGGCGATCGCCGACAATAGCCTTTGCATTAACCGGGGAATACCGGCAATGGAACTGGGTAAGGAAAAACCTTGTTGCAGGGAATACGCGGTCAGTTGGGACTGGAGGCGCTTACCCACAGCGGCCACTAAACAGTGATCGGGGTTAAGCTGGCGTTGCTCCAATTGCGCAGCCAAATAGTCTGCCATTTGTTCATTGAATGACCCGCAGAGGCCCTGGTCCGAGCCAAAGACAATAATTCCCACCTGCTTCGGTGCCCGCGGGACTGCTTGGGGAATGGGCTCTAAAGGGCGATCAGAAAAATGGTGATCGCGCAACAGCGCCTGCAACGCTAATTCCACCGTGGCATTGTAATCATTGAGGGCAGTCCGGGCCTGTTCATATTGACGAATACTCACCAAAGCCAGGGCTTTCATCGTTCTAACCACGGATCGCAAATCTTCAATGCTATCCATCTGACGGCGGAGGGTTTCGAGGGTCGGCATAGGACGGAATGTTCAAGACCACAAAAAAGTCGCATCTAGCTCAAAACTCGGCAGGACAGCTTCCCCTGATAAGGTAGCCGGGGCGTCTAAAATTTCCACCGGTTGATCCAAACGATAAATCGCCACCCGCTTTTGTTTGGGGTCAAGTAACCACCCTAAACGACAGCCATTGGCTTGATACTCGGCCATTTTGGCGTGTCCTTGCTGCCAAGCATCTGACGGGGAAAGCAACTCAATGACAAAATCAGGGCAGAGGGGGAGAAAACCCTGTCGTTCTTCAGGGCTTAGAATCGCCCATTTTTCTCGGGGAATCCAAGCCACGTCTGGGGAGCGATCGCCACCATTGGGTAAGGAAAAGCCGGTGGAGGAATCAAATGCAATCCCCAGTTTGGTTGTTTGATTCCAGACAAATAGTTGCCCAGCAAGCGTGAAATTCCGAAAGCCTGTTTCTCCGCCGGTGGGGGACATAACAATTAATTCTCCGTGGGCGTTACGTTCAAGTTTGTGGTCAGGATTGGCGGTGCAGAGGCGATAAAACTGCTCGCGGGTGAGTTCGGCGATCGGGCTAAGGTCGAGGGGAATGGCAGCCATAGCAAAAGTGTGTTTAGGCGGTTTTAAGCTGAACGAGAATGTGATGCGAACGTTGAGGGTAAAGGAATCGGGTCATTAAATTGAATGGCGGCTTCTAACCAGCATTGTTTGGCTTCTAGGATATTTTCCATCGCATCTTGTAAGGTTTCACCGGTTGAAATGCACCCAGGAAGGTCTTGAATAACAACGGTATATCCTCCTTCAGTTTCAGGATAAAAGGTGATTGGATAATTTAAGGTTAAATAATCTGTAATGGAAGCAGAATTGATTACTGTATTCATGGTAATGATTAATTTTCTAAGTTGAGTAGTTTGACAATTTGCTTGAGATAAATGCGTTTGACGACTTTACCACCTTTTTTAGGAACTGTTATTTTGAGCTTTTGAGAGTTCCGAAAGGTGTGATGACTACCCTTAATTGAAATCTCTTCAAAACCAAAAGCATTAAGAATATAATAAACGTCTTCATAACTCAGTTCGGGGGGATCATTTAAAAGTTTCTGCAGTAGTTTTTCCAATTTACCCATAATAATTAATTCTCCGTGGGCGTTACGTTCAAGTTTGTGGTCAGGATTAATTTCCTCAGTTGGTCTTGATCGCTTTCACTTAACGCATGGCCACGCTTGATGCGATCACCCCAGTCAGTTAGCTTTTGTTTAACCTGCTGGGCAATGGCTTTTTCAGCGTCGCTAATGTCATCCAACTTTACTGAATCCAATAACCCTTGGGTGACGGCAAAGAGAATGGCAATTTGTTGGGCTGCACTCAGGGGTTGGGATTGGGGTTGTTTCAAAATGGCGCGGATGCGTCGTCCCCGTTGGAGCTGGGCTTCGGTTTGTTGGTCTAAGGGGGTGCCAAAGCGGGCAAACACTTCCACCTCCTGAAATTGGGCATAGGCAAGGCGTAAATCCCCGGCCACGGCGCGATAGGCTGGTAACTGGGTTTTACCTCCCACCCGCGACACTGATTTACCTACGTCAACGGCGGGAAAAATACTTTTTTGAAATAATTCTGGGGACAGATAAATTTGCCCGTCGGTAATGGAAATGAGGTTGGTGGGAATATAGGCGGAAATATTTTGGGCTTGGGTTTCGATAATGGGTAATGCGGTTAGGGATCCCCCTCCTTGGTTCTCACTCAAGTGGGTAGACCGTTCCAGCAAGCGGGAATGGAGATAGAAAATATCGCCGGGGTAGGCTTCTCGACCGGGGGGACGCCGTAAGAGTAGGGATAATTCGCGGTAGGTGCGGGCATGGTGGGTCAGGTCATCATAAACCACTAACACATCCCGTCCTTGTTCCATAAAGTATTCGGCAATGGTGGTGGCACCGTAGGGGGTCAGGTATTGTAATCCCGGTGGATCCTCCCCGGTGGCAACGACAACAACGGTGTGATCCATTGCCCCCTGAGCCCGTAACGTGGCAATGACTTTGGCGATCGTCGCTGAGCGTTGACCAATGGCGCAGTACACACAGATCACGTTTTGATCTTTTTGGTTGAGAATGGTATCCACCGCAATGGCGGTTTTTCCCGTTTGGCGATCGCCGATAATCAGTTCCCGTTGGCCACGCCCGATGGGAATCAGGGCATCAATGACTTTGATGCCGGTTTGTAAGGGAACTGTGACGGGAGCGCGGTCTAAAATAGCAGGGGCTTCCCGTTCTACTGGGCGGCGTTCGACATAACTCAATGCCCCTTGATCATCTAACGGCTGCCCCATCACATTCAACACCCGGCCCAACAGCTTTTCCCCCACCGGCACATCCATAACGCGACCAATGCGGTAGACTTCATCCCCAGCCTGCACAGAGCGACTATCATCAAGGAGAATTACCCCCACCTCCGAGGGGTCAAGGTTGAAGGCAATGCCCAATAGTGCCCGTTGACGCGAAGTTAACCGCGATCCTGAAAATGCCACCAATTCGTCAGTTTTTACCCCCGGTAAGCCTGCCACCCGTGCAATCCCCGGCCGCACCGATTTGACCCGACCCATTTCCCGCAGCGTGATGCCCTCATCTCCGTCCGCTAAGACTTGGTCAAAGAGGGCGATCGCCTCGTCGCAGGCAGTTTGCAGGGCTTGGGAAAAGTTGGCCATGGGGGAAGGGGAATTAACCTTGATTCATCGCATCGGTTAAGCGTTGTTCAAGATTTTGTAAATAGGTGTCTAAATTCCAGCACACTTCTTGACCGGCGAGCTTTAACCGAATGCCGCACAATAGATTGCCATCGGCAAGAAATTGGGGGGATGGCACCAGTTCCCATTGGGATTGGAGGGTATCAATCACCTGTTGGCGGAGGTCGGCGGGAATCTCAAAGTGGCTAATGATTTGCAATGGTAGATCGTCGTTCTGGGTTAGAGCTTGGCCGATGGCAGCGTGTTTTTCCGGGTCTAAGTGAGTGAGGCGATCGCAAAAGACCCGAATGATTTGTTGCTCTAAGGGGGCATTAGCTAAATTAGCCAGGGCTTGGCGGGCAATATTAAGGGTCTGGTGAATAACTTGTTGACGCAGGGTGCGCAGAAAGGCAGCTTTTTCTTGATACCAGTTTTCTTGCCACGTGTGGCGCTGGGCAGCAATCTCCTGACGGGCCGTGGTGAATAGCCGTTGGCGTTCCTGTTCCGCCTCGACCTGGGCCTGGGATAAGAACGCCTGCCGCTGTTGCGCTAACGTTTCTTGTTTCTGTTGGTATTGATCAATGGTTTGCTGGGCCGCTGTTCGTGCTGTTGCCACCGCTTGCCATTGTTGTTCTAAGCGGTTTTGACGTTTCTGTATTACCTGTAAAATTGGCTGGTACAGAAACCAACGCAGGAGGGCAACCAAAATCAAAAAGTTAATGATTTGGGCAATCACTGTAAACCAATTAATCAGCACCTTACCCTCCTTTAAAGTAGTTCCAAAAAGGATTGACAAATAAAATAATCATCGCCACCACCAAACAATAAATAGCCGTGGATTCCACCATCGCTAGACCCACAAACAGGGTGCGGGTGATTACATTAGCCTTGTCCGGTTGCTGGGCGATCGCCCCCAGGGCCCTCGCTACTGCCCACCCCTCCCCTAGGGCCGGACCAACGGAGCCAATGGCGATCGTTAAGCCGGCCATGACAATGGACACCGTCCCAATTAAGCCTAAATCACTCATCACATTTTCCTTGAAGCTTGAATGGAGAAACTGGATTAATTAATCAGAATCAGACACGGCAGTAGACCGCTGTACCTGGGAAGCAGAGGCAATATAGACTAAGGCCAAAACCGCAAACACATAGGCTTGAATAATTCCTAAAATTAAGCCTAACAGTTGCATCGCCACCGGCACAAATAAAGGCACCAAAGACAGCAAAATCGCTGCCAATAAATTACCGCTCATAATGTTGCCAAACAGTCGCACCGCCAATGCCAACGTGCGGGAAAACTCCCCAATAATTTGGAAGGGCAACATCAACGGTGTGGGTTCTAAGTAGCTTTTGAGATAACCCAACCAGCCTTTTTGTTGAATACCAAAAATCGGCACTGCCACAAAGACACAGAGGGCTAAGGCTGTGGTGGTGGAGAGGGATCCCGTCGGGGGCTGATAGCCTGGCACGATCGCCAACAGATTAGCCGTCACAATAAACAAAAAAAGTGAGCCGATAAACCCGAGATAGGGTTCGGGATCCTGTTGGGTCACCTCTCGAATTTGTTGACAAATCGTTTCCACGCCGATTTCCCACAACTGTTGCCAGGGTGACAGGGGCGGTTGCACCGATAAACGGCGGGTGATCAACCAAGATGCCCCCACCAATAACGCCATGGTGATCCAAGTAAAAATCAGGGTGGCATTAATCACCAGCGGATAGCGGGCGTAATAAATCACACTGTCAGGACTAATTTCCATGTCGGCCTCCGGTCAGTAATTGGTGCTCGAAGGCGTGGGGTCGCCAGCGGGCAATTAACAGCGTCCGGGCCAGGAGAAAGCCCAATAATGCAGCCACTAGGCGGGGCCAATAGTCCCAGGCCAACAGATAAAGGACGATCAAGGCGATACCTAGCCGGGCCAGGCCACTGCCCACCATTAATAAAACGGGGTGTTGGGTTCGTGGTAAGCGTTGCACCGTTAGCCATAAAAAACTGA
>JBEAQB010000112.1:0-4891 GCA_041164125.1 Cyanobacteriota bacterium | reverse complement strand
TACAGTTATCGCTACTTACAACAAAAGGTGAAGGGGGCCGCCAAGGGGATTCGAGATCTATGTAAACGGGGCTGGGTGGAAAGTTATTTGGAACCTCCTAAGGCCGTTCAAGCCCAACAGCGAAAAGTCGTGACGTTACTGAGTGTGACCAGTGACAGCAAACTGTCTAGCAAGCAGCAGGATGCGCTACGAGTGTTAAAACATCAGGGAGGAGAATGCTGGTTAGCGGAGTTACTGAAAGCAGTTCCTTGCTCTAGTACCACCCTGGCATCCTTAGCGAAACGGGGGCTAGTGGCGATCGCCGAGCGGGAGAAATTACGTGTACTCGACCAACCGTTAGTCAGCCAGAGCCATGCCCTGGATCTCACCCCGGCCCAAGCCCAAGCCTACCGAACCCTGCAAACCCTCCACGGCTATCACCAGGTCTTACTCCATGGCATTACCGGTTCTGGCAAAACCGAAGTGTATCTGCGCATCTGCGGCGATCGGTTGGCTCAAGGTCAGTCTATCCTAGTCCTCGTCCCGGAAATTGGCTTAACCCCCCAACTAACGGACCGCTTTCGGGCCCGCTTTGGTCACAAAGTCTTTGTTTATCACAGTGCCCTTGCCGACGGGGAGCGCTACGACACCTGGCGACAAATGCTGATCGGTCAAACCCAGGTGGTGATTGGAACGCGTTCTGCCATTTTTATGCCCCTACCCAACCTGGGGCTTATCATCCTTGACGAAGAACATGACAGTAGTTTTAAACAAAACCAACTTGTTCCCCACTACCATGCCCGCACCGTCGCCCAACGCCGGGCCGAACTGGAACAGTGTCCCCTCATTCTGGGGTCTGCCACCCCGTCCCTAGAAACCTGGCATCAGATTAACCCAGACACCCATCACCCTAACCGCCATTATTTATCCCTCCCCGAACGGGTCAACGCCCGTCCCCTCCCCCCCGTGGAGATTGTGGATATGCGTCAGGAGTTGAAGCAGGGGAACCGGTCAATTTTTAGTCGTTCTCTGCAACAGGCTCTGGAGGACCTCCAAGCCAAGCAACAACAGGGAATTTTATTTATTAATCGTCGTGGGCACAGCACCTTTGTGGCTTGCCGCAGTTGTGGCTATGTGTTGGAATGTCCCCACTGTGATGTTTCCTTGTCCTACCATTACACCCACGCCGAAGCCCGCCCCCTACTCCGTTGCCATTACTGTAATTACCAACAGACCCAACCCAAAATTTGTCCGGAATGTTCTTCCCCCTACCTGAAATTTTTCGGCAGTGGCACCCAAAAAGTCACCCAAGCCTTAACGGCGGAATTTCCGGATCTGCGTTGGATTCGTTTTGATAGTGACACCACCCGTCGCAAGGGAGCGCACCGGCAATTATTGGCGGATTTCAAACAGGGGAAGGCCGATTTATTAGTGGGAACCCAAATGTTAACCAAGGGCCTCGATTTAGCCCAAGTGACGTTAGTTGGAGTCGTGGCCGCCGATAGTTTACTTAATTTTGCCGATTATCGTTCCGCTGAACGGGGGTTTCAAACCCTCGCCCAGGTCAGTGGTCGGGCCGGACGGGGGGACGAACCGGGACGGGTGATTGTTCAAACCTATACCCCGCAGCACCCCGTCATTCAGGCGGTCAAAACCCACAACTACCTCCGCTTTGTTGACCAGGAATTACCCCTACGATCCGCCCTCAATTATCCCCCCTACGGTCGTTTGCTATTGTTGCGTTGCGTGGGCCCCGATGCCCAACAGGTAGAACGTACCGCCCAGGCGATCGCCTCGATCTGTGCTGACAGTTTGCCCAAAACGGTGGAAATCCTTGGTCCGGCCCCGGCCAGTATTCTCCGCATTGCCCAACGATACCGCTGGCATATTTTGCTCAAGTATCCCGCCACAGAAAACGTTATAGTGGCGATCGAACAATTACGGTCTGTCTGTCCTAGTTCGGTATATTTAGGCATTGACGTTGATCCGTTGTCTATTGATTAGGGCGAAACGTCTCTGGCAGCAAGCCCAAAGAACGGTGATTTGCCCGGAACCAGTAATCCAAGCAAGTGGAAGTGTCATGGCAAATATTTTGCTGGTTGATGATGAAGTGGCGTTAACGGCCCCCCTCGCTAAAGCCCTAAAGCACCAGGGGTACAGGGTGGATGTGGCGGCTGATGGTGAAACCGGTTTGGCGATGGCGATCGCCGGTCAGCATGACTTATTAATTTTGGATTGGATGTTACCCCCCCCCGCGGGGATAGAGATTTGTCAGCAGATCCGTAGTCTCGGGCGATCCACCCCGGTGTTGTTTTTAACGGCGAAAGATACCCTCAATGATCGGGTATTGGGACTCGATGCAGGGGCGGACGATTATTTGGTCAAACCCTTTGAGCTGCGGGAATTACTGGCACGAGTACGGGCGTTGTTACGACGACAGGGGGTCAGGGAGTCGGCACCAGCGCCTGAAACCCTTGAGGTGATCCCGCCCCGGTCTTCTCCCCAGTCTGGGGGAGGAACCCTGTACTTAGACGTGCCGAATCAAGTGGTTTATTGCCGTGATCAACGGATTAATCTCTCGGAAAAAGAGGTGACGTTATTGGCCTTATTTTTAAACTCGCCGGGACAACTACTGAGTCATGATCAAATTTATGCCGCACTTTGGCCGTCGGAGTCTCCCCCCAGTAGCAATGTGTTGGCCGCGTTAGTGCGCTTACTGCGGCGTAAAATAGAATTGTCTGGCGAACCCCGTTTCATTCATTCTGTCTACGGCAAGGGTTATCGTTTTGACCCCCCAGCCAACATTTTAGACCATGGTGCTCCCCTCCCTTCCCCATGAATATTGGATGCAACAGGCGATCGCCTTGGCGGATCAGGCGGGTCAGGTCGGCGAGATTCCTGTGGGTGCCATTCTCATTAACCATGAGCAGCGGATTTTAGCCGCGACCCAAAACCGGAAACAGCGGGATCAAGATCCCACCGCCCATGCTGAAATTTTGGCCATTCAAGCCGGCTGTCAACAGAGTGGGCATTGGCGTTTAAATGACTGTACGTTGTATGTGACGCTGGAACCTTGCCCGATGTGTGCCGGCGCAATCATTCAGGCCCGTTTAGGGCAACTCGTCTACGGCACCCCCGATCCCAAGACCGGCACTATCCACAGCGTCCTCGATTTGCCCAACAGTCCCGCCTCGTTCCACCGCTTAACGGTGACCGCTGGCATTTGTCAGGATCAATGTCGACAACAGTTACAACGTTGGTTCGCAGCCCATCGCCAGCGGCAAAAGTCACAAAAATCAAAACCCCACGTCCTTGCAGAGAACGTAGGGTTTGCGGAGACGACACTATCGTCTATGCCATCACAATCCGCCTTAGACGTTAAGCTTACAGATGGAGATAAGCCGCTTCCGCCTCTAATTGGCTAACTAAGGAGTTATCCCCCGAAGCCCGGGCCCGCTCTAGGCGGTGCTGCAGGTTTTTGCGTAGGGTTTCTTTGTGGGCGATCGCCGCTTGGCTTAAGACACGTTTACGATTATTCATTATTTCTACCCTCCAATAGGTAGTCAAAAAGATGGCTTTCAGACCTACACTCAACATAACATAAAATCCCAACAAACCTCGACAACCGTATCATTCGTTACGGAAATTAACAAAGACTTGTGAATAGCTGCGTCGATCATACCGCCCGAAAAGTTCCCGCCCCGATTGTTTTGTTAACGGATTTTGGCAGTCAGGATAGTTATGTCGGGGTCATGAAAGGGGTGATTGCCACGATTTGCCCCCGGGTTCGGTGTATTGACCTGACCCATGCCATCCCACCACAACAGGTTCGGGTGGGCAGGTTCTGTCTCCAGCAAGCCTATGGGTATTTCCCCCCAGGCAGTATCTTTCTTTGTGTGGTGGATCCGGGGGTAGGCAGTCAGCGACGGGCGATCGCCGTGGACTGTGGTCAGGCTATTTATGTTGGCCCCGATAATGGTTTAGGCACGGCACTTTGGCAGCAACAGGCGGTTCACCACTGTGTGGCATTAACCAATGCTGACTACTGGTGGGGGGGGGATGTCAGCCGAACGTTTCATGGGCGGGACATTTTTGCGCCGGTGGCGGCCCACTTGGCCAATGGCATTGATATTAAGCAGTTGGGTCGCCCCCTGGACCCCGCCAGTCTGGTCACCTTGCCCACCTCACCATTAACGGTCACCCCTGAGCAAATTACGGGCAGCATCGACTACATTGACCAATTTGGCAACCTCATTAGTAATATTCCCGCTGCCCTGCTGTCAGCCAATGATCATGTTATTTATCACAACCAAATTTTCCCGTTAGGACAAACCTATAATGACTATCCGCCGGGCCATGTTTTCGCCCTGATTGGCAGCCATGGTTTTTTGGAAATTGTGATGAATGGCGGTAACGCCCAGGCCCAGTTGCAGGCCCAGATTGGCGATCGCCTGGGGGTGGTAAGGTAAGTGATCGACCCGTTATGGCTGTTTTTGCAACCCTTAACAGATGCTATGGAAATTCGCCGACGCCCGCCCAATCCCCCGATTAATGTTGATATCCTGCAGTATCAAATCCAGCACCCTGACGCTGAACCTCGCCACATCCTCGAAAAAATCGTTTGGCAGAAGGAAAAAGAGGTTAGCCAACGGCGGGAGTTGGTGCCCTTAGTCAAGCTCCAAAGCCTGGTTAAAGCCCAGGCAGCACCGAAGGATTTCCTCGCAGCTTTACGGACCAGTAGCCGCCAACCGGCATTGATTGCCGAAGTCAAAAAAGCGTCCCCCAGCAAAGGTATCATCCGCGAGGACTTTGACCCGGTGGCGATCGCCCAAGCCTATGAACGGGGAGGGGCCGCTTGCCTATCGGTGTTAACGGACGCCCAGTTTTTTCAAGGCAGTTTTGAAAATTTAGA
>JBEAQB010000111.1:0-2985 GCA_041164125.1 Cyanobacteriota bacterium | reverse complement strand
GCAAGGTACTCTAGAATCGGAGGGGGACTCATTTTTGCTGATACCAACGACAAAAGACTTCCTGCCATCCGCCATAGCCAGGGATCATCGACTGGGCAAGGGACAAAACCGTCGGTTAACCGATCAGGCCGGGTGGAGACGATTAAGCCTCGCCAGTGCGATCGCCGTCTTATCCGCGGGCTTGGTGTGGGGCAGTCCCAGCGAGGGCAATCAACCTGTGAGCGAAAAGCCGTCGGCGTTAGACAATTCCTTGATAGACAGTAGTTCAAATCTACGACGTTGGCTCAAGCAAACCCCTGATTTATTTGAAGAAAACCGTCACGATCCTGCTTTTTTGCCCACCATCAGGTTCGGTTATAGTCATTTTGCTGCCCAGGATCATCCCAGTGGCTTTGGTGTTGGGGTGCAAGATTGGTTTCTGGGGTCTTTGCCCCTCAGTATCAGCGCCGACTATCAGACAAATTTGCAAGGACAGCAAGCGGGGGGCGGGAACCTTCAGTACTATTTGATGCCACTGGGTTGGGACTTTAATATTACTACGGTGGTGGGTTATCGATCCGTCCAACAGGATGATTTCCACAGCGATGGCATTAATCTGGGGGGCAAGGTGGTGTTCGCCCTGTCTCGCACTGGCGCTGCGGATATCCGCCTGAGTCAAATGTTCACGGCCCCCGGCACTGATCGGGAAGTCGGCACCAGCAACCTCTCCGTGGGCTATGCCCTAAGTTCCCATTGGCGACTGGCGACGGATTTACAGCAGCAAAATTCTCGGGGGGGTAAAGAGAGTCGGGTGGGGCTTTATTTGGAATGGCAACCTTAAGGGATGAAAGCAGCAGACTTTATTCAACGATTTTATCAACTGACGCCCAAACCCAAAGCCGTCTTCATCGCCTTTTTAGACGGGGCCGAAGATGAGGCGATCGCCGTTCAATTAAAACTGTCTACCCCCACTGTTCGTAAACATATTCAAAATTTGTGCGATCACTTTGAAATTACCGCCGCAGGGGAATTCGGTAAACAAAATCGACGACAGGCATTATTTAATTTAGGTCAGGGAATTTTACAGGAATGGCTGGTGACGAAAAACCCAGAGGCGTTACAAGCATCGCTTTTAACCGCATCCGAGACAGGCTCCCAACCCCAACCATCTTCACCCGCCGACTTAAACGGTTTACCCCAGGTAGGTCAGTTGTGGGGACGTCAGGCGGAACAGGCGCAATTAAAAACCTGGTTCGCCGATCCTGATTTACGCTTAGGCATCATTACTGGCTTACCGGGGTGTGGTAAAACCAGTCTGGTCGCCCAAACGATCGCCGCTGCTGCCGATCAATTTGACTGGATTAATTGGCGATCGCTCTCTCCGCCCCTCAGCCTTTTGCAATATTTAGACGAGGCACTCACCCAGGCCAAACAACGCCCCCTGCCCTTACTAGATAGTTTAGAAAATCAACTGGATCCCTTATTCACCCTCCTCCGTCGCCAACGGTGTTTATTGGTCTGCGACGATTGGCAATGCTTGTTTTCCCCACAACAATTTGCCGGCCATTATCAAGCCCCGTATCAAGACTATCAAACCCTATTAGAGCGGCTGATTCAAACCCCCCATCAAAGTCTCATTTTAATCATTTCCCAAACCCTACCGACGGGCATGCGGCGCTGGTTACGGCCCGGCCTGCCGGTGCAGACTTTAACGCTAACAGGATTAGGGCAAGCGGCCCCCTTACTGTTGGAAAATTTAGGCTTAACAGGGAAATCTGCCTGGCCCCAGTTAATGGCAACCTGCGGCGATCGCCCTTTGAGCCTACTGTTAGTCAATGACGTTATTCAGTCCCTCTTTGCCGGCAATGTCGACCAGTATTTAAGCTTCAATCCCCTCGGTATTTGCGAAGATCATTTAACCCTAGTCCAGCAATCGTTGACCGGACTAAGCCCGATTGAACAAAAAATTTTAACTGTGATTGCCCTTGCCGAAACCCCCATTTCCCTACAGGATCTTGCCCCCCAAATTCCTCTCAATCAATTGGGTTTACTGGCCGCTTTAACCTCCCTCCGCAATCGCCACTATTTACAAGAGAGTGACACGTTACTCTATCTCGAAGCGGCGATCGCCAATAGTGTCTTAAGCTTAACCGTGAAAAGACTTTGGCAAGAATTAGTGCAATTACAACAGGAAAACATTGTAACGCGATCTAGCTACTGGGTGGAATACGACTTCCAACAGGCTTTCGCTGACCCCATGGCCCATCCTCAGTTCCAACACCTTTGGCAATCCTATCAAAGCGAAAATCCTGACCTACTATCAGCGCTGCCATCAGAATGCCCCGTGCCCTTGTCCCCCGCCTTGGGTTACTTAAGCCGCAATTGGCAGGGGTTAAGCGGTTCGGTTCACCCCAATTAAGGTGAGCGTATCCTAGGAACACCCTTCTACCCAGGGGAGTAACAGTAACCAGGCGTGAGAGGGTCAAAATCGGGTGCAAAGTCTCTGCAGCGTTGTAAGGGCAGGAAGTCAGGCTTGATAACGACGGGGTTGCACTTTGGCTAACAACTGCCCTAAACACAGTCCACCATCATTGGGGGGAATCTGGGTGGGCCAACAGGGCGTAAAACCGGCTTGTGTTAATTGCCTAATGCCCTGGTCTAATAAATAGCGATTTTGAAAACAACCGCCACTTAACACCACAGTCTTGAGTTGTTGCTGGTGAGCAATGGCAACAATGATTTCAATTAAGGTGTGGTGAAACTGCTGGGCAATTGTGGCAACGGTTTTTGTTGATAGGTCTTCGGCGATCGCCCTAATCATGGGTCGCCAATCAATGATAGTTTTCTTGGCATCCACCGCCAAATTGTAGGGATAGACTTGCCCATTGTCACTCTCCATGACTTGGGCCGCCAAGGCGATCGCCCCTTGCCCTTCAAAGCTAACGGTTTTCACCAGATTTAATAAAGCAGCAATGCCATCAAATAATCGGCCGACACTGGTCGTCA
>JBEAQB010000110.1:0-6233 GCA_041164125.1 Cyanobacteriota bacterium | reverse complement strand
TTCATCCCCAATGTCCGCTAGAACCTGGTCAAACCAGGGAATTTCCACCGGATCCTTGGCCGGAACATACAATCCCACTTTGGCCATCAACGCCATCAGTCCTAGGGTTTTGAGGGTCACTGTTTTTCCCCCGGTATTGGGGCCAGTAATTGCAATCACCTTGGTTGGGGGAGTAATAGTCAAACTAATCGGAACGACACTCCCCCCGTCCTGGTGTTGCTGTTGCCAATAGAGGAGGGGGTGACGCAATTGCCGGAGGGTAATCGGTTGAGAACTGCCCGGGGCAATAAATCGAGGGGGATTCCCCCCTAACCACAAACTGTAGCGACACCGGGCCGTGGCTAAATCCAATTGGGTGGCGATCGCCAGTAGGGCTTCCGTTTCTGCTAACACCGCCACCACCTGATCACTGAGGTGGCGTAAAATCCGTTCCTCTTCCGTCTGTTCCTGGCGACGACTTTGGCGCAGACGGTTGCCCAGTTCCACAATGGCCTGGGGTTCAATATACAGGGTGTTGCCCGAAGCGGAACTGTCATGCACAATGCCGGGAATCTGGTCTTTGCAGGCGGCTTTCACCGGTAGCACAAAACGATCACTGCGTTGGGTAATCACCGTTTCCTGGAGTGCATTACCCTGGCGCTGGATCATACGGGTCAGTTTTTGCTGAATTTGCTCCCGTAACCCTTTCAACTTGAGGCGAATCTCCCCCAGTTTAGGACTGGCTCGCTCCGCCACCGTGCCGTCTTCCTCTAGACACCGGTAAATTTCCTGCTCTAACTCCGGAAAGGTTCTCACGTCGGCCACCAATGCTTGGAGGGAGGGGACCGCTGCTTCCCGCTCCTCAATCACCCGCCGCAGTCGTCGTACCCCCGCCAATGTGCTGGCGATCGCCAACAATTCCTTGCCGCTAATTAATCCCCCTAGACTGGCCCGTTCCAAAGGCTCGGTTAAATCCGCAATACCCTTAAAGTGCCAATTGGGTTCCAGGCTATTTTCAATGTGTTCCACCGCTTGGGTTTGAGCCAACAAGGTTTGACTGGCGGCGATCGTCGGCGGTGGCAGAATATTGTGGGCCGCCACTGCCCCTAACGGCGTCTGGGTAAATGTCGCTAAATGGTGACAAAGGCGCGGCCATTCCAAAAGCGTAAGGGTTTCTTCAGTAATGGCAAGCAAAGCGTCTGGCACAGGTAAGAACTACATCAACGGTCAAGGTTAGCCATGTTAAGGACTTAAGGGGAGATAACCCCTGGGGGCAGCGGTCGGTTAGTGACCTGGCGATCGCGCTGACTGCCCGGTCTGATTAGGCAGTAAACCACCGGTTAATCGTTCCCCGACAAAGCCACTAAAACAACGGTGATGTTATCAGATCCCCCAGCCTGTTTGGCTGCTTTAATTAATTTTAAAGCAATCTCATTACAGGTGCCGCCCTCGGTCATGATGCCGGCGATCAGCGTATCGGGAACCTCTTCTGTCAGGCCATCACTACACAGCAACAACAAATCCCCTGGTTGAGCATCTAGCGGCTCAACATCGACAAAGTTCAAGTCTGGACGTCCTAAACATTGAAACAAGACATGTCTCCAAGGATGGGCTTTCGCTTGGGTTAAATCAATATCTCCCATTTTGATGGCCCGTGCTACCCACGTATGATCATCAGTCATCTGGTCTAGTGAATCGTGACGAAAGCGATATAGACGCGAATCCCCCACATGCGCCCGCCAAGTACCATCGTGGCGAAACAGGATAACAACCGCTGTCGTCCCCATATCCTGACGTTCAGGATGACTTTTCTGGTCAGCTAAAATTCCCGCATTGGCGTCCAAAAGGGCCTGTTTGAGTAAATCCTGAGAGGCTAGGGCTGACTCCCAATGGGCACTCAGATAAGTTGTAATCCTTTCCACGGCAATTCGACTGGCCTCTTCTCCCCCTGCGTGCCCCCCCATGCCATCAGCAACAACATAAAAACGACCTTCGGGATCCAGATAAAAACTATCTTGGTTATACTCACGGACTAGGCCGGGATCTGTCTGTCCCGTTGAATGGTGATTAACAACCGATAAATTCACGTCTGTCACAAGGTTTAAATAATGAAGTATTCAATAAGTTAGTGAGTTTAAATAATAGGCGAGATCTTTTCTTAGAACATGCGGTCTTGACGCTCTAAGCGTTTGAGCAATCGCCAGAGAGACCAAGCAGGCGCTACTGCTATTAATAACACAACACCTGCGATTACAAAATAATTATTTACAAACAGTAGTGTCGCTGATAGCACTAATGCGCAGGTTACTAACACATAGTTGGTGCCCATTTGTAGGGTCCCCATCCGCCGCAGCAGTCGATCCGTTTCCGTGGATCTAACACGTACACGTATATCTCCTCGGTCTAATTTATCTAAGCTGGCTTCGATACGCCTTGGTAGTCCCAAGGTGCTGCTGCCAACCTGGGCCGCTTGGCGGCCGAGTTCATCGATCAGGTTATTGGCGGGGTTAATGCCATTGGGATTGTTCATAATCTGTAACGCGAAGGGTTGGGCAACGGCCATAAAGTTAAAGTCCGGGTCGAGTCCTTTGCCCACCCCTTCTAGGGTGGAAAATGCCCGCATCACAAAGGTGAAGGTGGCGGGGAATCGAAAGGGTTGATCATAGGCAATTTCGTATAAATCGTCGCTAATCTTGGTGATCGATTGTTCCTCAAAGGGTTTGTCCATAAAGTTGTCCAACAGGAACTGTACCGATCGCCGGACTGGTCCCATATCTTCCGTTTCTTTGAGGGCCCCCAGCGCCACTAGAGACGTCACGATGCGGTCTGCATTCTTTTCCGCGACGCCAAAGAGGGTATCCATTAACTTGGTTTTCGTCTCTAGGGTAATTTCCCCCATCATGCCGAAGTCGTAAAAAATCAATGCACCGGCTTCTGGGCTAACCGCTAAATTGCCGGGGTGGGGGTCGGCGTGGAAAAAGCCGTGGTTGAGGAGTTGGAAAAGGTAGGCCCTTGCCCCCAGTTGCGCCAACGTTTTCCGTTCTAATCCCGCTGCCTCTAAGGCTTCATAATGGCTGATTTTAATGCCCGGCATATATTCCAAGGTCAAAATCTGAGCGGAGGTGTAGCGCCAATACACCCTGGGTACTTTGACCCAAGCTTCACTGCGAAAATTGCGGCGAAAGGTATCAGCATTACGCCCTTCCAGTAAATAGTCCGTTTCTTGCCATAAAATTCGGCAACATTCCTCGTAAATGCCCAGCCAATCCCGCCCCCGTCCCCACTTAGGATGGTTTTGAAAGTATTGGGCAATTTTTTTTAAAATGGCGAGATCAATGGTGAATAACTTCTTGAGTCCAGGGCGTTGCACTTTAACCACCACCTCTTCCCCTGTATGGAGTTGGGCTTTGTGCACTTGCCCTAAACTAGCAGCGGCTAGGGGAATGGGGTCAACACTTTGGTACAGCACATCGATAGGCTTGCCCAGTTCCTGCTCAATAATCTGGGTGGCCTGCTCATAGCTAAAGGCAGGGACTTCGTCTTGGAGTTTCGATAGTTCTTCGACATATTCAGCGGGAAAGATATCCGAACGGGTGGAAAACAGTTGCCCGACTTTAATGAAGGTTGGCCCTAGGTTTAGCAGGGTTTCTCGAATCCAGGTCGCCTGTTTACGCCGACGCTGTAAAAGTTTCTCTTCGCTGTAGCCGCCGGGATAGCTCCAGTGTTTGCCATTTAGCCAAAATTGAAACAACAGGGTTAGGACAAAGCGCCATATATCCCAACGCCGCCGGGTGATGGAATAATTTTCTTGATTCCAGCGATAGCGTTTTTCTGTTTCTAGGGGCGATCGCCGTCGAGGGGAAGCTGGGGGGAGCGCCACGTAGGTAGTCGTTTGGTTAAGGTTACTGGAAAGGGCAGACACACTAGTTTGGGGAAAAGATAATCGAGGTCAAGGATAAACAATTTCAAGAGGGAAACTTTCCCTCTGTGAGGGTTACAGCAGTGGGGGACTTCCCTAAACTACAGACTAGACACTTAAGGATGGTTATCGCGATAGGTTTTAAGTTCTGCTTTCAGGCTGGCAATCTCTGCCCTAAGTTTGTCCAGGGTTTCTTGTAATTCATCGGCGGATACCATGCCATTGACGGTGGCGATCGCCACGCTGTCGGTGGTGACGTCGTTGGCGGCCCGGGCTTGAACCTCCTCGATAAATTGACGCAAATTTTCCCGTTGCTCGGCATCAAATTTACCCAGATCGCTGAGGGCATTGGTGACGCTGTCTTCAACTTTTTCACTCAACACCTCGGCAAAGGCACGACCGAGGAAAAATGCCTGGAGGACTTGGTTTTGCATGGACGTTATCTCGTTATTGCATTTGTAACGAATTATAACGCGCCCCATCGAGATTCTCACCCTCTTGCTCAGAATCGAAGTTCCAACCTGGACGGGGGGGAAACGTTTGCTCCTGCTGAAATAAGCCACCGCCGGTCTGGGGTTGAGGGGGGGGGTCTGAGGAGGAAGAGGACAGGGGGGGGGATGGTGAGCGCAGGGCCAGACCGAACCCCAGTCCGGCTGACACCATAATAGCGCTGGTCACAAATAGGCTTTTCAGTAACGAATTCCAAGCAAATGTCCGCATTTTTATGCATCCCTAGACGCTAGGAAACGTTTGGTCGAATTCCTCGATTAAGTCATCCAATTCGCTCAAGGCTTGGGACACATCCAACGCCAAAATGCCTAAATTAGGCTGTTGGGCCAGGTCTTCTAAAAATCGACGCTGGGTTTTAATTAAATTAATGCGCTCGAGTAACGTTGCTTTATCTAACATGATTGGGGTTTGGGGGTTAGGGATTAGGCATTATTATAACGAGGCGATCGCCATCCGCAAGGTGTCTGGGTCTAGCTGTTGACCAATGATGACAAGGCGCGTCAGGCGGGGTTCCGTCCTTTGCCAGGGCCGGTCATAGAACTGATCGAAGCGATCGCCAACTCCCTGTAACACTAATCGCATCGTTTTTTGGGGAACCGCGACAAACCCTTTAATCCGATAAATTTCCTGGCGTTTTACTAGGTCAACTAGCCCCTGAATTAACACCGGAGGATCAAACTGACGATCTAATTCCACATAAACGGAATTGATGGCCTCATCATGATCATGGTCTTCTTCTTGGTCGTGGTGACTAGGGCGATCGGCTAAATTTTCCTCCACTGCGGCATTGAACCCCAAGATAATATTGGCGCCAATGTTTCCTTGCTCACAAGGTAACACCTTGACGCCCCCCCTCACCTGATTTTGTAGCCATCCCTGCAGGCGACGACAGTCCGTCTCTGGCAATAAATCTGTTTTGGTCAACAACACCATATCCGCGCAGGCCAGTTGATCTTCAAATAATTCTTCAATGGGCGTTTCGTGGTCTAGGCTTTCATCCGCTCCACGTTGGGCTTCCAAAGCGGCGAGGTCGCCGACCACTTGCCCCCTGACCAATGCATCGCCATCCACCACCGTGATCACACCGTCTACTGTCGCCTGTGTCCGAATTTCTGGCCAGCGAAAGGCTTGCACCAAAGGCTTAGGAAGTGCCAGCCCCGAGGTCTCCACCACAATGCCATCAATGTCATCCCGTCGGGCCAGTAGGGCCTGCATAGTGGGTAAAAATTCCTCTTGGACTGTACAACAAAGACAACCGTTAGCCAATTCGATGATCTGGGGGCCGAGGGCGTTGGGGTTAGACCCATCCTCTGCACAGACCTGACAAGCGCGGAGTATGTCACCATCAATGCCCACCTCCCCAAATTCATTGACTAAAACCGCAATGCGACGACCTTGGTTATTTTTCAGGAGATGACGGACAAGGGTGGTTTTCCCCGATCCCAGGAAACCCGTAACGACAGTGACAGGAATTTTATGCATGTGTGAAAGGTGCCTAGTAGAACGCAAGATAGCCCTTGGCCATGGGCCCTATATTATCTTGCTGAGGGCCATTGACATCCTCGTCGTCGTTCACGACGAGGATTCCTACGAAGCAAACAGATTTAACTGAGTTGCTTTTCGGTGGGTTAACACTTCATTGGGATGTGCTCTCTTGGCAGAAAGTCTTATCCTTCCCTCCATGTCCGTTTTGAGCCTCCGAATGGGGACTGAACAGAATTTTGTGTAAGGGGAATAAAATCCAATCAAAACGAGGAAACCCCTTATGGCACGCAAAAAACAAGAACCGAATCGCGTCGATACTCTACTCGACGAGTTGCTAGAA
>JBEAQB010000109.1:0-5257 GCA_041164125.1 Cyanobacteriota bacterium | reverse complement strand
TTATTTTTTCTGGCTTGGGGAATTACAGCGGCTCACTTTGTCGCTGAGCGCATGAGCCAAAGTCGTTTTGTCGGCGCAGTAACGGCACCGATCGCCTTGGGAATTACAGCCTTTGCAGCGTTAACCTTACCCGACGATATGCAATTATCGGCGCCCCTGGTACCGGCACTGAAATCGAATTGGTTAATGATGCACGTCAGCGTGATGATGATTAGTTATGCCACGCTCATGGTTGGATCATTGTTGGCGATCGCCTTTTTGATTGCCACTCGTGGTCAGGCGGTGGAACTTAAAGGGAGTTCAGTGGGGACAGGGGGCTTCCGATCGCCGCAATCCAAATCCCCAACCTTGATCCCTCCGCCGGTGATTAGTGACCCCCTGCCTCAAACTGACGGTAATGTGGCGGTGCTAGCAAAACCGACTTTACCCTCTCTCTCCCTCTCCCCCCAACCCTTAACCTTAGCCGATACCTTGGACAATATTAGTTATCGTATGATCGGCTTGGGCTTTCCCCTACTGACCATTGGTATTATCGCCGGTGGCGTTTGGGCCAATGAAGCCTGGGGGTCTTATTGGAGCTGGGATCCCAAGGAAACCTGGGCCCTGATAACCTGGCTTGTTTTTGCAGCTTACCTCCATGCCCGCATTACCAAAGGTTGGCAAGGTCGCAAACCGGCAATTCTGGCGGCGAGTGGTTTTGTGGTGGTTTGGGTTTGTTACCTAGGCGTCAATCTATTAGGAAAAGGCTTACATTCCTACGGTTGGTTTTTCTAGCAGTCCAACGGTGAACTAGGCTGCAGACTGCCAGCACTGACCTGCTGGTAACGGGTTGCATTAGTTTGACCTCGTTCCCACCATCAATGACGCTGGCTGCGACGTCGGAGGCGGAGTTTGTAAAAATTGCTCCAAACAACGGGCGATCGCCCACAGTTCCCCTAACTCCGACAAGCGTTCCGGTGTCCAGCAGCTAGATTCCATGGTCACTCCTCCAACATCAGGAATTATCAGACAGGCAACGGTTAGCCCCATCTAACCCTTAAAGATCAAGCTTGACCCGCAATTTGTTTCCGGCAACGGTGCCATTGCAACCTATCTTCACGGTTGGTCAGGACAATCATAGGTTTCTAAAAGCGGAATCGTCCGGATAAACCAACAACGTATTGCCCCGTCGCCCCACAATATAAACTTTGTCGTTAACGGCGATCGCCTGGTGGGGATCATCACATTCCGCTCGCCAGGAGTTGCCTTCATAGAGCACACGTCCGCTGCGACCGGGGGCAAGGTCGCTTAACATTTTCCCCTCGCTAGCGTCCTTAAGCGCCAATTGGGAAGCACGGCGGGGGACAAAACGACGGGAAATAGCAATTAAGACCACGGATAGACTTAACCAAAACACTGCTTGTAGCGTAAAACTCGGCACCACTAAGGCCAATCCCGCCGTGGCGATCGCACTGAGCCCCATCATGACAGCCACGAAAGCAATGGGAACAAAAACCTCGATCAGACACAGTCCGCTCCCCGCAATGATCCATAAATACACCAGCGACATGACCCGTCCCCTTGAGTATTACCTAAAGCCTAGAGTTGAGTAAACTCCCGTCAATCCTAACGCAAGGGGTTGCCTGGGAGAGCGGCAAGCCCTTGTCCTCTGCCAGTAGTAATACGATATTGCGGCGGCTTAGCCGTTAAACTGCTGCTGATAAAACGTGGCATACCGATCGCCGTGGGCCAACAATTCTTGATGGGTTCCAGCTTCCAAAATACAGCCATTTTCCAAGAAAATAATGCGATCTGCTGCGCGGACAGTACTGAGGCGGTGGGCAATCACAAACACGGTTCGGTCTTGCATGGCACGGTTTAGGGCCTCTTGCACCAGGGCTTCCGATTCTGAATCTAGGGCGGAGGTCGCTTCATCCAGAATTAAAATACGCGGATTGAAATACAACGCCCTGGCGATCGCCAACCGCTGCCGTTGTCCCCCCGATAAATTCACTCCCCGTTCCCCCACCCAGGTGTAATACCCTTGGGAAAATTGCGAGATGAACGCGTGGGCGTTGGCCAATTTGGCGGCCTGCTCTAAACGTGCCCTATCGGGTTCAAGCTCCCCATAGGCAATATTTTGGGCAATATTACCTGAAAATAAGGTGATGTCTTGGGGCACTAAGCCAATTTGGTGGCGCAGACTGTGTAAGGTCACCGTGCGAATATCAATGCCGTCAATTAACACTTGTCCTTGGTCAGGATCAAAAAAGCGGAGTAATAAATTAATTAATGTGGTTTTCCCGGCGCCTGATGACCCTACTAATGCGAGCACCTCTCCAGGTTGTACTAATAAATTCAAATTTTGTAACACCGGTTTATCGGCAGTATAGGCAAAAGAAATTTGCGCAAATTCTACTTTGCCGGCAATGGGGGGTAAGGGTTTGGCATGAGGACTGTCCACCAAACTAGGGGTGATCGCCATCAAATCAAAAATGCGTTCCACCGACGCTTCGGTTTGTTTGAATTCGTTGTAATGTTGGCTCACCAAATCAATGGGATGCAACAATAAGGCGATCGCCGCCAGAAAACTCACAAAGGCATTGGGGGTCAAGTTGCCTTGGGAAATTTGCCAGCCCCCCAATAAAAAGAGCAGCATAATACTGATTGCTTCTAAAAACCCCACCACTGGGTATTGCACCGCCTTCAATTGCTCAGTGCGAAATCGAGCTTGGCGGTTACTGACTGCTTCCTGGTTAAAGCGCTGTACTTCAAAGTCTTGGGCCGCAAAAGCTTGCACTAAGCGCATATTACTAAACACTTCTGTGAGCAAGGCCGAAAGATTGGAAATCTGGGTTTGACTGTGGCGGGATAGGGTTAACAATCGCTGGCCGAACTGACCGATTAACACGGCCATTAACGGCGCCAAAATAAAACTGGCTAGGGTTAATTGCCAATTCAAATAAGCCATGTAAAGGGGAATGGCAATCAGTTGTAGCACGCAGGACAAAAACTGCTGAGACATTTTATGAATCACTTCCCCGACCCGATCAATGTCTTCAGTCAGACGATAGGTTAAATCCCCCGTTTTGCTGCGTTCAAAATAGTCCAATCCTAAGCGATGCAAATGGGCATACACCGCTTGACGCAAATCCAAGGTGACATCCAATGCCGCCCGGATCATACTGGTATTTTCCAAATATTGAAAGAGGCTCCGGAATAAAAAGGCGATCGCCCCCAGCCCCAACCAAAAACCGATGCGAGGGACATTTCCCTGGCCAATATACAGCGCAACTTGCCCTGCCATGTAGGGTAAAATCAGCGTTGACAGCAAATAGCAAAAAACAAAGAAAAAGCCTTTGTAGAACTGGGTTCTGTGGGGAGTAACAAAGGGGGCAAGTTGCCAATAGCGAGAGCGGGAAGCGGTCACGTTTAAACCTTGGAATATGAATATTTATTTTTTCCCCGTGTAAGCGCCGGAGAGGTGTTCTATGCCATGGGTAATAGTTTGCAGCCCACAGTATTACCAGTCATTCATCCTAGCGGTATCTAAGGGACTGGCTGGTTCCCATGGGTGGGAGACATTCCGCGCCAGCACCCATAACCCCCATGGGGACTATTCCACCGCTTCCGGCAACTCTATTAATGCCTCTTCCCCAGACGGTGGTACTAAGGCAACAGCAGAGATGGCATCGTCAGTATCTAGACGCTGTACCCTGACCCCCGTGGCACTGCGGGATTGAGGGGAAATGTCGTTGACGGATTGGCGAATAATAATGCCACGATTGGTGACCAACATCAATTCATCATCAGGATTGACCACGTGTAACGCCACCAGTTGATCGTCTTTAGATTTAAAGCGAATGGCTTTCACCCCCAGACCACCGCGATGCTGCAGCCGGAATTGAGCCACGGGAACCCGCTTGCCGAATCCTTTCATTGTGACCCCTAGCAACCAGGGGCCAGGATTATCCGTTTCCTCCAAAATGACATCGGTGTCGGTATCCAGTTCTTCCTCTAGGTCTTCCTCCGTTCCTTCCCCAATCTGCGCCACCACCTGACTGGGCAGAATATCCATGCTAATCAGAGCATCCCCCGATCGCAGTTTCATGGATTTAACTCCCCGGGTTGCCCGGCCCAGGGCCCGGAGTTCGTCTTGGCTAGCTTTGAAGTGAATAGCCATGCCCTTTTGGGAACCGATAATGATACTATCCTCTGCTTTGGCTAAACGGACCCAACGCAGTTGATCGCCATCCACCAAGGAAATGGCAATTAATCCGTTAGCACGAATATGACTAAACGCAGACAAGGCCGTTTTTTTGATGTAGCCCTGACGGGTCAGCATGATGAAGTAGGTATCATCGTCCAACTCGGAAACGGCGACTAGGGAGGTGATTTTTTCATCCTTGGGAATGGGCAGCATTTGCACAATGGGAATGCCCCGGGCGGCCCGTGAGGCGATGGGAATTTGGTAAGCGTTCAGACTATAGACCACCCCCCGATCGCTGAAAAAGAGGACGCGATCATGGTCGCAGCAGGACAGGAAATGTTCAACGCTGTCGTCTTCTTTAATTTTGGCCGCCGCTTTACCCCTGGTCGCTCGATTTTGGGTGCCAAAGGTGCTGGCGGGCATGCGTTTGATGTAACCTTGTTCGGTCAACAGGATGAGGGCTTGATCGTTGGCAATCAGGTCGGTATCAATCAGTTCTCCATCTTCTTGGACAATGACGGTCTTACGGGGCGAGGCATGGATGGCTTTGATTTGCTCAAGTTCGGTTTGAATAATGGCGTCAATGCGTTCCCGTCGGGCAAGGATATCCTGCAAGTCGGCAATTTTAGCCTGTAATTCTTCGTGTTCAGCAATGATTTTGTCCGCTTCCAACGCCGTTAGCCGTCGCAGTTGCATTTGAAGGATGGCGTCGGCTTGGACATCAGACAGGGAAAATTGTGCCACCAGTTCCGCTTTGGCGGTGGTAGTGTCGGCGGCCCCCCGGATCAGACGAATAACGGCATCAAGGTTATCAAGGGCGATCAGTAACCCTTGCAGGAGGTGATCCCGTTCCTCTGCTTTTCGCAGTTCATAGCGGGTGCGGCGGGTGATGGTTTCTACTCGAAACTCTAAAAAGACGCTCAGAAACTGCTTAATTGTCAGGGCTTGGGGATCGTTGTTCACCAAGGCCAGCATGTTGGCCCCAAAGTTGCTCTGGAGGGGCGTTTGCTTATAAAGATTATTCAGCACAACCCGGGCGTAGGCATCCCGCTTTAGTTCAATCACAAT
>JBEAQB010000108.1:0-2733 GCA_041164125.1 Cyanobacteriota bacterium | reverse complement strand
TATGTCAGTATGGCTGTCAATATATTCAAGGGTATTACATTAGTAAACCGCTACCCCTGCAAGACTTTGAAGCCTTTTTGCAAGATTATCAGCTCCAGGCGGTTTCCTACGGGTTGGCAACGGATTAAGCCGATCGGCTATCCTCCTTTCACTAAAATCAGGGCAGCGATCGCTAAGACAAAATAACCAAACCCTTTTTCTAACTGTTTCGCATTCAAATAACGACTGGCATAGGAGCCCAGCAAAATACCGATCGCCGCCAGAAAGGTAAAATGCACCATCAGGGGCACATCAATGGACACTAAACCACTACTGTAGTACTTCCAAAATCCCGTGGCGGAGTTGGCCGCAATAATTAAGAGGGAAGTGCCCACCGCTTTTTTCATGGGAATTTTGGCCACTAAGACGAGGGCGGGAATAATCATAAATCCCCCTCCAATGCCCACAAACCCCGTTAAAATGCCCACCCCTAACCCCTGAAGGGGAATCAACCAAGGGGGCCCAGCAGGGGGTAAGTCCAGATTAGCGGAATCTGAAGCGGTAGAGTCTAAGGGAAGGGCATCAGTAGGGGCGATCGCCGATCGTTTTGAGCTTTTGCGAATCATCATTATTGCCGCCACCACCATCATGATCCCAAAGCAAAAGAGTTGAACGCTTGAGGAAATGATGGGCAACAGGGCAATCTGAGCCCCCAGTACCGCCCCGATCATGGCGGCAGGAGCAAATAAAGCCGCAATCTTAAAACTAATATTGTTCTGCTTCCAGTGGGGAACCGCACCAATTAAGCTCACCACACCCACGATCGCTAAGCTCATGGCAATGGCGGCCTGGGGATCTACTCCCATGACATAGATCAAAATGGGTACGGCCAGAATAGACCCACCGCCCCCCATCAAGCCAAGGCTAATGCCAATACACAACGCTAAAACAAGACCGAGAATGAAGGTTGGCGTGCCCAGGGTTCCAGTAATCATGACAAATGTTCCGCAGTATGAACGGGGAGTCCCGCCGCTTTCCAGGCTTCAATGCCCCCCACCAGATTGTAAACAACGGAACCATAATGATTCGCCAGTTGTTCTGCGACCTGCTGGGAGCGTTTTCCAGAACGACAGTGACAAACATAGATGGCCGTGGACTGCCAGGGGAATTGCTGAGGCTCAAAACAGGACTGGGGACAGAGCACAGCCTGGGGAATAGCCTCACTATGGTGCTCCGCTGGTTCTCGCACATCAATTAAGTACACCCGAGGATCCGTAAGCCAGTCCTTTAAGACGATCGCGGTAATATCCGTCACGGTGGCCTCCTGGGCGGGGAACGGTGCCCACTGTGCATTGGCGGGACGATGCGGCAGGGTTGTAGAGACAAGAGTAGTACGGGCCATGGCTCTAGACCCCCACCAAGGTTGCTTGAGGCTGTCCACTTTGAGGCTGTCCATTTTGAGACTGTCCGCATTGTTGGTTCGCGGGAACGGCTTCGGCAATTTTCTTGGGATTGGGCAGATTGAGATTGGCCATTAAGGTCATGAAACTCTCGCGGCTTTGATTGGCAAAACGGGGATTAAACTCTTTCTCCTCAGCGATCGTTGAAACCAGGTGGCCGCGATAATCGTGACCGGGATAGACCAAGGTTTCCGGTGGCAGGGTAAAGAGGCGCTGGGTAATGGCATCGTACAGTTCTCCGGCATTACCACTTTGAAAATCGGTACGGCCACAGCCCCGAATGAGGAGAGAATCCCCCGTGAGCAGATGGGTGCCATTAACGAGATAGGCCAGATGGGAGTCAGTGTGGCCGAGGGTGAGGATCGCTTCAATCTCAATGGATCCAACCTGTAGCTTTTCACCATCCGCCATAGCACGATCGGCACAATCCACATTTGCCCCAGGCGGCACAATGGTTTCACAGCCCAGAAGATCCCGCAACCGTCCAGCCCCGGTAATGTGATCCGCATGAACGTGGGTTTCTAAACAGTACCGCAGGGTTAAGCCTAATTCTGCTAATAACTGTCGATCCCGATCGACTTTTTCTAAAACGGAATCCACTAAAACCGCTTCCCCCGTAGAGCGATCGGCAATCAAATAGGTGTAAGTCCAGGTATCTTGATCAAATAATTGGCGAAATAACACAGGGCCCTCCAGATCAATTAGAGTTGTTATATGGAAATCCTAAGTGGGCGGTGTGGTGTGTCCCCACGGGCACAGATAACACCACCATTTCAGCGTTAAGATTATTATATCTCCATATTAATTACTTTTTAGTTATACGTCAATGTAAGGTCAAGAATATGGTTCTCAGTTGGAGCGAGTTAGAAGCCCATGCAGGATTTCACCGGGATGCGGTGAATGGCCCCACCAATGCTCAAGCGTGGTTGCGGCTCTTTGGACAAGATGAGTCAGCGGTGCGGGTTACGTTCTACCGGGACTATCATGCTTGGTGTCCCTATTGCCAGAAAGTGTGGTTTTGGTTAGAGGAAAAGAAGATTCCCTACCGCGTGCAGAAAGTCACCATGTTCTGTTATGGACAGAAGGAAGCCTGGTACAAACAGAAAGTCCCTTCGGGAATGCTACCCGCTCTCCAACTGGACGATCGAATGATTACCGAAAGTGATGATATTCTCCTCGCCCTAGAGTCAGTCTTTGGTTCTTTGGGGTGGTCATTAACGGATCCTCGGGTAATGCCCCTGCGCCGCTTAGAACGACTCCTGTTTCGGGCCTGGTGTAGTTGGCTGTACTACCC
>JBEAQB010000107.1:0-10508 GCA_041164125.1 Cyanobacteriota bacterium | reverse complement strand
GTACGTGGGAACGCGATTGTCAATTTGCTGAGTCCCTAGGGGTGACGGTGATATTTGCCCCGACGTTGCAAACCTTAGGGCTGGCGGTCGTGGGGAATGACCAGTCCCGATCCACCACGGTGATGCCCCCCGTAAGCATGACTAACGTTTTGTGCGGTGTCTATCGACCGGGACATTTCCAGGGGGTTGCAACGATTGTCACTAAACTGTTTACCATTGTTTGCCCAGACGTAGCCTATTTTGGCGAGAAAGACGCCCAGCAAGTGGCAATCATTCGCCGGCTGGTCAGCGATTTGCATTTAACTGTCGCCATTCGTTGTTGTCCAATCGTGCGGGAGCCATCTGGGTTAGCCTTGAGTTCTCGTAATCAGTATTTAAGTGAGAGCCAACAGCAAGAGGCTGGGGTCTTGTTTCAGAGTTTGCAAAGGGCTGTAGCCGTTTATCAACAAGGTGAAAGACACGCTGAGACTTTAATTAATACCGCCAAAAACATTTTAGCGACGGTACCGACCGTTAAGTTGCAATACTTAGAGTTGGTAGAGGCGGTAACCTTAACACCGATCACCGCTGATCTCCCTGATCACACCCCCGCCCTACTGGCGATCGCCGCCTATGTGGGGGACACTCGTTTAATTGATAATGTCATGCTGAACATGCGCCAACCGATTATTGCCATTGATGGCCCCGCCGGTGCGGGCAAATCTACCGTTACCCGTCAAGTGGCGGATCGACTGGGGTTGACCTACCTAGATACCGGAGCGATGTATCGGGCGATCGCTTGGTTAACTTGGGAACAAAACATTGACCCGCATGATCACGCTGCCGTGGCTGAACAAACCAGTCAGGCTGAGATTGAATTAATTTCGCGCCCCGCCCCCCAACTCACTGGCGTGAAAGTCAATGGCCTAGATGTTAGCGAGGCGATTCGGACACCGGCGGTAACCCAACGGGTTGCAACGATCGCCGCCCAAGGGGCAGTGCGGCAGACCTTACTCAACCTCCAACGGGCCTACGGCAAGCAAGGCGGCATTGTGGCAGAAGGGCGAGACATTGGCACTCATGTTTTTCCTGATGCCGACCTAAAAATTTTTCTGACCGCATCCGTCGCCGAGCGAGCCCGCCGCCGCTGGCAGGATTTTCAAGCCCAAGGGAAAACCGATATCACCCTCAACGCCCTGGAAGCTGAAATTGCCCAACGGGATCACCTCGACAGCACACGGGCGATCGCCCCCCTAAAACGGGCCGCCGATGCGATTGAAGTGGTCACTGATGGGTTAACCATTGACCAAGTCATCGAAAAAATCATCACCCTGTATAGATCTGTATAGATAATGGGTGGACCCCAGCCGGTCTGCTGAGCCTGCCCCTACCCGCTGTTTGAGACTAGCAAAGCACTGGGGCGAGTGAACCGCAAAAAACAGTAAACTGAACATCACAGACTCTACTTCTCGCCATTAAACGACGATTTAAATGCTACAGTTTCAGATCCAAAACGACAGCGAAATCCCCGCCTCAAAACAGTTATTCGACCAAATTCGCTTTGCGATTGCTTCCCGACAATATCAATCGGGGCATCGGCTTCCGAGTACCCGGCAACTGGCAATGATGACGGGACTCCACCGCAACACCATCAGCAAGGTCTATCAAAATCTGGAAGAGGCAGGACTGGTGGAATCGATCGCCGGTTCTGGCATTTACGTCAAAAGCCCGAGTACGGAAAACGGCATTATTCTGGATGGGCCGATTTTCCGTAGTTACCCTGAAGCCAGTCAACTAATTCAAAAAACCATCGACGAACTGCTCAACCAAGGGCTTAATCTTTCCCAAGTTAAAGAATTATGCCTAGAAACCATTGATTGGCGCCTGCGCAGCAATGCCAGGGTGTTGGTCACCGTGCCCCAGCGGGATATTGGTGCGGGACAATTAATTCTCAATGAACTAGAGCAAGCCTTGGCAATCCCAGTGGAATTGGTGCCGATGGAAAGTCTTAAGCAAACCCTAGCCGCTTTGCCCTCAGGAACCGTGGTGACCAGTCGCTATTTCTTGGCAGAAGCGGAAGCCATTGCCGCTCCCTACGACGTGCGGGTCATTGCGGTGGATATCTACGACTATGGTAAGGAATTAGAGATCATCAAAGCGATGCCCGCAAACGCCTGTCTTGGCATTGTTAGTTTAAGCCCTGGCATTCTGACAATCGCGGAAATTTTAATCCATAGCCTGCGGGGAGACTCTCTCTTTTTGAAATCGTCCCTCGTCAGTGATCGCCCTAAATTACGATCCCTTGTCCGTACTGCCCGCACCATTATTACCGATCCCGCCAGCCAACCCATTGTGATGCGAGCCATTCAAGCTGAGCGCCAAGACTTAATCCGGATGCCGGACGTGATTTGTTCAGAACACTACATCGGGGAAAAGTCCATTGCCATCCTCAAGCGGGAATTGGGCTTGGGAGATGAAGATTTAGAAGATGCCCAACTTTAACTGCAGACCGGGCGATCGCCCGGTCTGCAGTTGGTTAACCCCCCCGCAAGGTTAGGTGGCCAAGGTCCGACGCTTCATCGTCATTTCATAGGCTTCGATCAGATCGCCCTCCTTCCAATCATTGAATTTCGACGAACCAATCCCACATTCATAACCAGCATTAACCTCACGGGCATCTTCCTTCATGCGTTTGAGGGAATCAATGGTGCCTTCAAAGACCACCTCACCGCCCCGTCGCACCCGGAGACTACGGTTACGAATGATTTTGCCGGATTGGACATAACAACCGGCGATGTTGCCCCGACCAACGGGGAAGACTGCCCGGACTTCTGCCATCCCTAAGGATGCTTCAACTTCTTCAGGATCGAGGAGACCTTCCATCGCCCCTTGAATATCGTCAAGCAGCTTGTAGATGATTTCGTATTCACGAATATCAACCCCCTCTTGATCTGCTGCCTGACGGGCACCACTCGCTAAGGTGGTATTGAAGCCAATAATAATGGCACCACTGGCCGCAGCAAGATCAACGTCGGTTTCCGTCACCTCTCCCGGCGATGCCAATAAGACGCGGATCTGAACTTCTCCTTGGGGAAGTTGCTGAAGCGCCCCCAGAATGGCTTCCACAGACCCTTGCACATCAGCCTTCAGGATCAGGTTAAGTTCCTTGAGTTCCCCTTCTTGAGCTTGGGCAGAAAGGCTACTAAGGGTCACCCGCCGCGAAGACATCGCCTGCTGAAGACGGGTGTGGCGATCCTTGGCGGCCCGAGCCTCTGCTTGAAGACGGGCATCTTTTTCGTTGGTAAAGACCTCAAACTCATCCCCAGCGGCCGGCACATCGCCTAACCCCAGAATTTCCACTGCAAAGGAGGGGCTGGCCGCCTCAACTTTATTGCCCCGATCATCAATCATTGCCCGGATTTTACCGTAAACGGCACCCACCACAATCACATCCCCAACCCGTAGGGTGCCATTTTGAATCAGCAGCGTGGCAACGGGGCCGCGAGTCCGGTCGAGGTGAGCTTCAATCACAGTCCCCTTCGCATGGCGACTGGGGTTAGCAACCAATTCTTCTACTTCGGACACTAAGAGAATCATCTCCAGCAGCGTATCCAAGTTTTCCCCTTGTAGGGCGCTGACGGGCACCATGATGGTATCGCCGCCCCATTCTTCGCACAATAGCCCCAACTCGGAGAGTTCTTGTTTGATCCGATCAGGGTTGGCTTCCGGCTTATCAACTTTATTGATGGCCACAATTAAAGGGACGCCCGCAGCTTTGGCATGACTAATGGCTTCCCGGGTTTGGGGTTGAACGCCGTCGTCTGCTGCCACGACGAGGATAGCAATGTCAGTAATACGTGCTCCCCGCGCTCGCATGGCGGTAAAGGCTTCGTGCCCTGGAGTATCCAGAAAGACGATTTGTTCCGTTGCGCCGTTATGTTCAATGTCAACGTGGTAAGCACCAATGTGTTGGGTAATTCCCCCAGCCTCGCCTTGGGCAACTTTGGTTTGACGAATGGAATCTAAGAGGGTTGTTTTACCGTGGTCTACGTGCCCCATGATGGTTACCACGGGGGGACGACGCATTAGGTTCTCCAGATCTTCCACGTCGAGCATTTCAGTCACCTTGGTGGCGGCAGCGGTTTTCTCGGGGGTTTCCACCGCCACTTCAAAGGATTCCGCCACCATGCGAGCAGTGTCTTCTTCAAGGGTCTGGGTGATTTGCACCGCAATTCCCTTGAGGAATAAGCGTTTGATAATGTCAGTCTCGCTGATCTTTAAAAGATCGGCCAGATCTCGTACTGTTAAGCTATTGGAAATGACAATACTTTCAGGGCGTTGAACCACATCCCGGCGATCTCGGCGATCGCCCCGACTGCGACTACTACTCGTGCTGGCAGAAATGTCAGATTTGAGAGTGGGCTTTTTGACTTTAGCGGCAGTTGTTGTTGCCGGCTTCGCCATCGACTTAGGCTTGGGTGGACGAGCGATGGAAAGGCTGACCAGGGTCGGTTTGGGCGAGGCTTCACCATCAAGGTCGAGATCATCATCATCATCGTCAACTTTCACAGGACGACGTTTGCCTTTGGTGGCCGCTTTGGCCTTAGTGGCTTTTTCCTCCTCTTCGTCTTCCCATTGGTCTTGTTTACCTAAGCGGGGAGGCGTAGGACGTTTAAGCTTCGGTTTTGGTTTTTCGCTCAGGGTTTCATCCACGTCGCCACTGTCATCAGAAGACTTACCGCGGCTCAAGGGCGGAAATTCTAACAGTTCTGGTAAGTTATTATCCTCGTCTTCGGGCTGAGGGGGTTTGGGACGGCGCAGTTCGATTTTGGGTTTAGGCGGCTCTGGCGTCGCTATGACCATTTTCTCATTAGCAGATTTTGCCTGCCCACGACTATCCTTTAAACTGACCACTTCGGGACGGTTGATTTTCGGTTTTGCCGGTTTGTCGACAGTGGTGTGCTTGCTCGGTGGCGCCACCCGACTGGGAGGGCCTGCTAGGCGTGGCGCTGGGGTAGGGGACGGCGAAGCGGGTTTGGGAATAGGGGGGGACGCAACTTGACGTTGGGGGGGGCCTTGTAACTGGGGGCTAGGTGCTACAGCAGGAGGAGTCCCATGGGCCTCGACGGTTTCGACCTGCGACGGTCGCACGTCAGATTGAGGCGGCCGCACTTTTGTCACCGGTGGTTTCACTGGAGCGACAGGGGGAGTTGGCGACTTGGGAGACTGCAAGACGGGACGAGGGGTCGGACGCTGGGACGGCGTTGCAGGACGATTTTGTTTGTGATGAATGGCCAAAATTTGCTGTTTGTGTTCTGCTTTTTCAGGGGCTTTTGGTTTCTTTGGGGCCTGCTGGGGCGCGGTGGCACTGAATTTAGGGGCCGCCGCTCTAATCCGTCCTGCATCTGATTCGCTAATGGTACTGCTATGACTTTTAACGGCAATATTCAACTGCTCGCAGATGTCTAAAATATCCCGATTCTCCAGATTTAACTCTTTTGATAGGTCGTAAATTCTTACTTTGACGTTGTTCATCCACTGTCCCCCTGACTAATGATCCATAAAATTAATAAATGAGAAATTGGTGTAAGTTAGCGCAAGTCTCAACTGCACAGTTAACTCCCTTAACGCGTCCTAAAGGCGATCGCCTCTTGAATTGATCTAAGCAAAAATAGCAACATGCCAAAATAATGAATGGTTTTTCTCCTATGCTAGCGACAAATATTACCTTCAGGGGTGATGACCGTTAAAGATTGGCGGGACAACAAGTTTTCTGGTAGCAAATCGTCAAGGTCAAGGGGCGGAAAGAAGGCGGGATTCAAGTTGAGTAAAGAGGGTTGCAGGAACTGGGGAACGGAGGGAGCGCCCAAGGAGATTTTTATGACGCGCCTTCGCCAGGCAGTGGGCCGTGGGGCACAAATAAGCCGAGCGCCCACTGCCGTGATCTAATTGTACAGTTCGGGATGGATGGGTTCGGACAATTCGCCAAAATTCTCGACGATGGGCAACTTTGCGACAGCTCAAGCAACGGCGGTATCCAGGAGGCATGGTCAAATAATTGGCGTCTCTACCTAGTTTAGCTTAGTGGTTCGACAGCTTCATCTCCTTCGTCTTGTCCCGGATCATCGTCTGCAAAACGATTGGCCGCTGCTGCCCCAGAGGGGTCTGGGTCAAGGGATGCCGGAGCAATGCCGGGGGCATCTTCGTCTTCCTCCTCCTCAATGTAAGGATACAATTCCGCCAGGGCCGCCTCTTGCGCCGCCAAGGCGGCCATTTCCGCTTCCAGTTTTGCCTGGGCTTCTCGTTCGGCAGCCTCCCGCTCTGCTCGCAGTTTGGCCGATGCTTCTGCCCGATCTAAAATTGAGCGTTCGATCGCCTCCTTATCCCGGGCATAGGTCTCAGGATCTTTGATGTCAATCTTCCACCCCGTTAGTCGAGCTGCCAAGCGGACATTTTGCCCTTCTTTGCCGATCGCCAAACTCAGTTGATCTTCCGCCACAATTACCAGTGCGTGGCGTTCGTCGGCGTGAATAAGATATACTTGATCTACCCGAGCCGGACTGAGGGCCTGGGCGATGTAGGTTGCCGGATCAGGAGACCAGCGAATAACGTCAATTTTTTCCCCCCGCAACTCATTCACCACGGCGTGAATGCGTGATCCCCGCGCCCCAATACAGGCCCCCACCGGATCAACATCCCGTTCTAAAGTATCAACTGCAATTTTGGTGCGGGGTCCCACAGAACGGGAGGGGGGATTTGCCTCCCGCGATACCGCCACAATGCGGACAATTTCTTCCTCGATTTCCGGCACTTCGACACTAAACAATTCCACCACTAACCCTGCAGCGGCCCGGGAGACAATCAACTGCGGGCCACGGTGGGATCCCTCCCGTACCCGTTTAAGAAACACCTTAAAGGTGGCATTAGCACGGTAATTATCGTTGGGAAGTTGCTCCCGCTTCGGTAATTCCGCTTCCACCTCAGGTTGACCGAATCCGCTCTGCACCGCCACAATCACCGATTGTCGTTCAAAGCGTAAGGCCCGGGCATTCAACACGGTTCCTTCTAGGTCTTGGAACTCTTCTTGAATAATTTTACGCTGCTGATCCCGCAACTTTTGCAAAAGTACCTGCTTGGTTTGAATCGCTGCCATGCGGCCAAAATCCTGTTGTTCAGGGGTAACGTCTAAGACAACTTCATCCCCCAATTGGGCTTCGGAGGCAACCTCCAAGACTTCCTGCAATGAAATTTGTTGATCCGTGTTGTCAACGGCCTCCACAATCCGTTTGGTGGCAAGAACGCGAAAGCCTTCTGCTTCAGTGTCGAGTTCCACCTCAAAATTATCAAAATAGTCCTCAGGGAATGAATGCCCCATCAACTGCGATCGCCGGTAGCGCTCATAGCCTTTTAACAGGGCTTCCCGTAGGGCATCTTCCACCGCTGATGCCGGTAGATTGTTGCGTTTACTAATTTCTTCAACCATGACCGGTAACCCCGGCAAACTCACGAGTGACATAGGAAATCCTCCAAAAAATTTAATGCTGCTCAAACCCAGCAACGCTGCAATGGTTCTGCCGGTGCCGTTGACCTAACCTAATTGGGCAATTGTACGGTGACCCCCACCGTCATAGGGATAGCGATGGTACGACCTTTAACACTTAAGTAAACTGCTTCAGTATCCCGTCCTTGTAAACGCCCCTGCCATTGTTGCCGTCCTTGGTAAGGCGCTTGACTGATCACGATGACTTCAAACCCTTTAAAGGCGATAAAATCCCGATCCGAAACGAGGTGCGATGAAATGCCTGGACTGGATACCTCTAACACATAAGCGCTAGGGATCAAGTCACGAAGTTCTAACTGAGCGTCGAGTTCCCGACTGAGAGCCTCGCAATCCTTGAGGCCGGTATCTTGCTGGAGATTACGAATGTCTATGCGTAACGTGGGGGGGCGTCTATTGGTCTGAAATACCGCATCCACCACTTCCAAACCCAGGCTTTTCGCAATGGGTTGCGCTAACTCGAGGACGGCAGGAATTACAGGATGGGTCATTACAATTAGGCATAAAAAAAGCGGGGGGAACCCACTTCTGGAAAAGGTCCAAGATTGGGGTAGATTGCATCGTTGCCAACCTACTTGCTATTAGTCTAGCAAATCCCTTGTCTCTCTCTTCATTCGGGGCAAAATTTCTCCCTAACTAGCGTTTGACGGCGGCGGGGGGAGGGGTAATCTGCCAACGCACTAAAAATTGATCAATGCGACGGAGGGTTTGTAGATCTGCCGGGGGAAGCAGCGTGTCCTCTTGTCCCACGGGTGGGCAGGGAAGCACTGGCTGACAAGGGTTATCCAAAAAGGCAAAAGCTTGACGAATTTGTCGGGGATTGGTGGTGACTGGGGCAGAGAAATGACAGGCTATCAGACGTTCCGTTGGCCAGGCTGCTAAGCTTTCCACCCAGGTTAAAACCGCTTGGGGGTTACGGTTTAAAATCAGTTCCTGCAGAATGGGAGCAACCCGTAAGACGCCATTGCCACTCAGGGCGGCAAAGGTTTCTCGCCAATGGGGTTGCCAATGAAACGGGTACAAGCCGAAGTAATTGGCAGGGCGGCGATCGCCCACCTGCTGGGCCGCCTGCCAAACGGTTTTCCAATCAGGAACCGCTAGGGTGCTAGCTTGAAAGTAGAGGGTAAACAAACAAATCCGCTGCCAGCCCTTAGCCCGATTGGCCGGGGTGTTGTCCGGGCGATCGCCCGCCTGATCCCTAGCATGGAAGAGGAGGGGGGTCGGTTCAAGCGCCAAGATTGACGGGGGCTCAGCCGCAAGAGATAACAGGGTGTCGGTGACTAACAGGCTTTTGCTGGGCCAATGGAAAAACGCAACCTCGCCAAATTGCCCCAGCTTTAAATCTAATGGCCCCAGACAGGCATAATCAAACTCAGCCGCAAAGGGGGTTTGACGACTATCTGCGGGTAAAACCTGGGTGCGACCGGGGGGAAACCCTAACCAGGTTAAGGGTAATTTGACCGGAAAACTCCACTGACCAGGGGCAACATAGACCAGGGCATCAGGGCAGTGCCGGGCCATGGGACCAACGTTTACTTTGTGCTCTAACCCAGAAATGGTGGGCAAGATAATGTACTTTACTGGACCGTACTGGGCGGTGAGTTCCCCTAACTGCTGCAGACATTCCCGCGTTGGGGCGATCGGTGCATAAATTAACAGGCCGCCTGTGTTGAGGCGAACGACGGTCATGCGAATGGGCACAACGACATAGAAAATCCCTTGCACCTGCTCAAACAGCCAAATCGTTTCGGGGACGATTTCCCGACGCAACGTCACCCGTTGCCCATAGGGATAAATGGGCACCAAATACCAGTAGGGCCAGAACCGATCTGGAGAAGGCTGATTGCCAGGGACAGAAACGTGAGGGGGCTGAACCGCCATGATGACGTCAAATGAAGACCAGGAGGGACCGGATGAACCTGAAGCGAGTATCCGAATTGGGCTAGACTGGGAGCGGCATCTCCCCTTGTTCCCTGCTCCAGGAAAATGGACGGAGATGTTTGACTAGCCAGGCGATCGCGCCGCCGTCAAGACTTGGAAAACCCTAGTCCATTTTCCGCACCATAGCGTTCCATAAAGCGCATAAACCGATCCCATTCCGTTTGGGAATTGAGAATCAACGTTGCTTCGATCGCCGTAGGGCGACCATTAATAAATTTTCCTTTGACCTCACGGGTGACAATTTCCCCCTCATCATCGATTAAGTACATACCGGTAATGTCGTCGGTACTCTCTTTCGCTAAAATTGTCGGTTCAAAGAAATAAAATTTCGCCATGCCACTGGGGCCTTTTTTTGACTTGCTCAGCCGTACCTCTGGTACAACTGGTTCCACGACGCCCTTGGAAAACTGAATTTCAGCCATGCCTACTTATCCTAAATAACATTATTTTGGGTGATTCCCCATCATGGCACAAATCCTGTTAGTAACCCAAAATCAAGACCATGGGATTACTTGAAGCCCGCGTTCACGATTTATTGAAAACCTGGCAACAACAGCGGTCAGTTCCCCCCTGGCCCCATGCCCTGACCATGGGGCGACTGGTGTCGCGGGCTCTGCGCCTACGGCGATCAGCGTTGATTCAAACCGGCTGTTTACCCTCAACCTACGCAGTCAGTTACTTACTCCCCTGTTTGCTAAGCAACCAACCCATTCGTTTGGTGACAACGGCCCACCGCCGTAACCAAATCACCACTGAAACCCTGCCGGCCCTCAAAACCTGGTTGTTAACGACCCCAGCGTCCCAGAGGTCTTTAATCTGGCCAGACATTCTGACCCCGGAGGAATGGTTACAAACGGGGAACCGAGACAGTCACTCAGCGCCCTCAAACCCCACCTTGACCATTATCGAGCCTGCAGAACATCTGGAAGATTGGACACGGCAGTTCTTTTCCCAGCACCTGGATTGGTCGAGCTTAGTGGCGGCCTTCGCCCAGGCCCCTCAACGCCGAGAGCCAGTCTTAACCGCTTGG
>JBEAQB010000106.1:0-2631 GCA_041164125.1 Cyanobacteriota bacterium | reverse complement strand
ATCAGAGCAATTGTCAACAATAATTACTTCAGCCCCTAACGTCTGACTTTCTGGTAACAGGGCGCTCATATATCGTTCCACATATTGGTGGTGATTATGGGTAACAGTAATGATTGATAGGGGAACTGAATTGACCATGAATAACCACATTAAGATAAGTACCCCTCATCTCCTCCTAAACTCTTGCCCAGTCCCTTGTCCTGCGGGAGAAGAATTAGGGGGACAAAAAACGAACAAATGTGATAAGGTATTATCCTTGAAATGTAACATAAATTACAGTTACTCCCCGACATTTTGATTTAGCCTTGGGAAAATGTTTCTAGGGTTCCGGCTGTTGCTGGCAACAGTGACTGGTCCGAGAGAAGCAAGCTAGTTTTTTGATCGATAATTCGTTACCTTCACTAGCCACACGGCGGGACAAAAGCCCGGGAGACTTTAGTGACCAATGCTTAGGGGTCATTAGGGATTCCTGGGCAGCTTGTTTTTTTGAGGATAATTGACTGATGTCAGATGCCGCTAATTTTCGATCGCCGTCGGAGGCCCAAGCCGCTCTAGCCAAAGAGGCCCAGTTGCCCTTGACCGGGTGGCAACAGGAAGTGAACCAAGGCCTGACCTATGGTCTAGAAGCCGCCGCTAGTATCAAAGACCGAACGATTTCCACCTTTTCTCGCGGGGAACTGCCCCATTATGCTGGGATTAACACTTTCTTGAAAGCTCCCTATTTAGAGGATGTCCGCAAAGTGGGGGACTATGACGTGGCGATCGTGGGGGTTCCCCATGATTGCGGCACCACCTACCGCCCCGGCACCCGCTTTGGTCCCCAGGGGATTCGTCGGATTTCAGCTCTGTATACCCCTTATAACTTTGAATTAGGGGTGGATTTACGGGAACAAATTACCCTCTGTGATGTGGGAGATATTTTTACCATTCCCGCCAATAACGAAAAATCCTTTGATCAGATCTCCAAAGGCGTGGCCCATATTTTCAGTTCTGGCGCGTTGCCCATTATCCTTGGTGGCGATCATTCCATCGGTTTTCCCACCGTGCGGGGCATTTGTCGGCATTTGGGGGATAAAAAGGTTGGCATCATCCACTTCGATCGCCATGTGGATACCCAGGAAACGGATTTAGATGAACGGATGCACACCTGCCCGTGGTTCCACGCCACCAACATGAAAAATGCCCCAGCGGAAAATTTAGTGCAATTGGGCATCGGTGGGTGGCAAGTGCCGCGCCAAGGGGTTAAGGTCTGTCGGGAACGGGCCACCAATATTTTGACCGTGACCGATATTACGGAAATGGGTCTGGATGCAGCGGCGGATTTTGCCATTGAACGTGCCACCGATGGCACGGATTGCGTCTGGATTAGCTTTGATATTGATTGTATTGATGCGGGCTTTGTCCCTGGCACCGGCTGGCCCGAACCCGGTGGTTTGCTCCCCCGAGAAGCGTTGTATTTGTTGAAACGCATTGTGCAGGCAGTTCCCCTCTGTGGGATGGAAGTGGTGGAAGTGTCGCCCCCCTACGATGTCAGTGATATGACCTCCCTGTTGGCCACCCGCGTCATTTGCGACACCCTGGCCCATTTAGTCATTTCCGGCCAATTACCGCGCCCTGAAACCCCGGTCTATATTCACCCCGAAGCCAACATGAATGTGGACGAACCTTGGCAATAACCCCAGCCAAACCCTAAGCTTTTAATACAATCAACTTCATTTACGGGTGAAAAACGTTATGGCAAAAGGTTTTGGTTCTCCCCCGAAAAATACCCCCCTCGGCTATATCTTAATTCTCATTCCCGACATGAACATTTATGCTTGTGAGGATAAAGGATATATCAGTTTTACCAATTCGTTGGATATGGCGAGGATCTGGCGAAAAAAAAGTGCGATCCAAAAAGTTTTAGGGGGTTATGCCGAGTCGATAGTGGAGGATTACTATCAAGGTAGGGCCGAGGAAATTAACATGCAAATTGCTGAGCTTTACCGGAATAAAAAAGGAGACCTACAAACAAAGATCATTCAAGATGTGGTTCTAATCAAGAAATAAAATCTGTCTTAATTTATTTATGCATGAAACAGATATGACAAAGGCTTTAATTTTAACCATTCAAGATTGGTTTAATGAGCAAGCCAAAAAACCCAACATTGAAAAAATCCATCTTCTCGTCGGGCAATTTACCTGCGTGGAACCGGTGAGTTTGCAATTTGCCTTTGAAGTGCAGACCCGCAACACCTTTTTGGATGGCGTGGAATTGGTGATTAAAGACGTGCCCTTAATTGCCTATTGCCATCCCTGCCAAGCGGAATATAAACCCGACATTGGCTTGCAATATTCCTGCCCCACCTGCCGATCGCCAATGGAAGAAATCCGTTCTGGACGAGAACTCAAAATTGATCACATTGAATATTCCCTCCCCCAACCGGTTAGTAACGCCTAAATTCCAACTGTTAACTGTTCACTGAAACCTGACCCCTGAACCATGCACCAAACCTTCGACGCCGCCCTGGGCATTAACCTCCTCCATGCCAATCAAGATGGCGCAGACCACAACCGCGAACATTTTGATCAATGGGGCATTACCTGTTTCAACTTGATGAGTAGTCCGGGGGCCGGTAAAACCGTTTTGCT
>JBEAQB010000105.1:0-2580 GCA_041164125.1 Cyanobacteriota bacterium | reverse complement strand
GATCGCCTTGAAAATACTGATATGAACCGCCCCTTTGCCATCATTAGCATTGACCACCAAGGCAATTTCTCCACCTTTGATCCCGAATTATTAGCCATTAAAACCCCCCAATATGGGGATTTTGTGTTTGGCAATGTTCTACAGGATAGTTTTGAGTCGGTTTGTCAAACGGAGAAATTTCAACGGATCTACCAAGATATCGCGCTAGGGGTGGAAAATTGCCGCCAAAGTTGCGATTACTTTGGTCTCTGTGGTGGCGGCGCAGGCAGTAACAAGTTTTGGGAAACGGGGAGTTTTACCGCATCGGCAACCCAAGCCTGTCGTTTCCGCATTAAGGAAGTAGCAGAAGTGGTAATAGAAACGCTGGAAACCACTCTGGGTCTGACGTGAGCAGAAAAATGGGCTAGCCAGATCCGTCGTCGCCGGGGCGTTCTACCATATATTGATAGATTAGCAACACATTGAATGGCTTCATTGCTAAGTGAATGAATCAATCTCAGCACCTTGCCCCTTGGCAACTTCGTAATGGGGTATTTCATTGGGGAACCCGCACCTATGTGCTGGGAATTCTCAACACGACCCCAGATAGTTTTAGCGATGGTGGGGAGTTTAATACTGTGGCAACGGCGATCGCCCAGGCCCGAAAAATGATTGCGGCTGGAGCAGATATGTTGGACGTTGGCGGTCAATCTACTCGCCCTGGGGCAGCGACAGTTTCTCTCACGGAAGAACTTGAGCGAACGATTCCGGTCATTGAAGCCATCAGACAGGAATTTGATATTCCCCTTTCCATTGATACCACCCGAGCCAGCGTTGCTGAAGCGGCCCTTGAGGCAGGTGCGGATGTGATTAATGATATTTCCGGGGGCACGTACGACCCCCAAATATTGGTGACCGCTGCTCGGCTCCAGGCCCCCATTATTTTAATGCACTTACGGGGTACGCCCCAAACCATGCAGCAATTGACGGATTATGACGATTTAATCGGCGAGATGCAGGACTTTTTTGCCCAACAGGTTGATCGTGCCCAGCAACAGGGTGTTTTCCCCCCTCACATCATGCTCGATCCCGGCATTGGCTTTGCGAAAACAGCGTCCCAGAATTTAATGCTTCTGCGTCAGTTAGCAACGTTTAAGGCCTTGGGTTTTCCCCTGCTGGTTGGCCCCTCCCGTAAAAGTTTTATCGGTAAAATTTTAGGGCAACCAGACCCCAAACAACGCGTCTGGGGGACAGGCGCAGCCTGTGTTGCGGCGATCGCCGGGGGGGCGGATATGATTCGAGTGCATGATGTGGCGGAAATGGTGCAGGTTTGTCGGGTCGCCGATGCCATTTGGCGATCGCCTCAGTCATCATAAATCGTAACCCGAGGCCACAATCATCGATCCGACTCCCAGGTCTGTAAAGACTTCTAGCAAAAGGGCATGGGGTAAACGACCATCTAAAATATGCGCGGCCCGTACCCCTTGTGCCAAAGAACGGACGCAACAGTTGACCTTAGGAATCATGCCGCCCGCAACGATACCCGTGGCGATTAATTCCCGTGCCTGTTGAATGTCCAATTTATGGATTAAGGTTGAGGGGTTTTGATAATCCCGCAGAATACCGCGGGTATCAGTCAGCAGAATTAACTTTTCCGCCCCCAAGGCAGCAGCCAATTCCCCCGCACAGGTATCAGCATTAATATTGTGAGCTTGACCAAACTCATCCGCCGCCACGCTGGAAATCACCGGAATATAGCCACTTTTAACCAACGTCTCCACCACCCGTGCATCCACAGAACTGACTTCGCCGACAAACCCCACATCTTTACTGCTTAAGGTCCGGGCCGTCATCAGTTGCCCGTCTTTGCCGCATAACCCAACGGCCCGTCCCCCCGCTTGATTAATTAAATTCACTAATTCCTTATTAACCCGCCCCACTAACACCATTTCTACAATATCCATCGTGTCTGCATCGGTCACCCGCAGACCATCTTTGAATTTAGGTTCAATGCCAATTTTACCTAGCCAGGTATTAATTTCTGGTCCACCACCATGGACGACCACCGGACGAATGCCGACGGACGCCATGAACACCACATCTCGAATCACCTTATCCTTGAGGGAACTATCTTTCATGGCAGCGCCCCCGTATTTGACGACCACCGTACGTCCAGCAAAATGCTGGATATAAGGTAAGGCTTCACTGAGGATTTTGACGCGGGCGGCGGCTTCCTCACCGACATAATCTTGGGTACTACTCATGGCGATCGCCTTCTTGAAGAATCTGGACGAGTCTGGCTTAATCAGCAAAACTGATTGCTAGTTTAAGGGGCAAAGGCTACTTCAAAACTGTTCAGCGTTAACAGTTGCCTCGAAGCGGCGGGGAAAAACGTCTAATTTTGCTTAGGGGACTGGGGAGCGGAAGTCTTAGGGCGAGAAACGGGGGGCAGGATCGTGTCTGGTTGGAATTGTTGATAATACTGGGCCAATTGTTGCTGGCGATTAATTTGAAAATGGAGTTGTTGGGTGCTGCGGTCAAGGGTATGAGCAGTGTAAACTTGGCCTTGCAGATTTTCTGCAGCAGAAACGAGCTGCTCTA
>JBEAQB010000104.1:0-7335 GCA_041164125.1 Cyanobacteriota bacterium | reverse complement strand
AAAGTACTTTGTAGATTTTAATGTCTTTAATTGGCTGTCCGGGTAGAGGATTAGTCAGCTCAATATTGATTCTATCCTCTGCTGTTTCCAGGCGTTTCTTTCGTATTCGCCACTTTTTATTTGGCTGCTATCAATATTGATGAAGCGTATGAATTGTCCAAAGTTTTGCCAGTTCTCCCCCTTTAGCTGGGCCTGGAGGGGTAACGGTATCTTGATAGCGATCTTCACTTTGATGCCCTTGGCTGCTGGGGCAAATCCTGGTATTGACCATTTTGGAGCGAAGGAGGAGACCCCGTTCTCGCCCACCATCCTTGCAACCGAGGGGGAAAGCGTGATTATCACCGAGGAAACTCTTGCCCCCTTTGCCGCAGCAGAAGCCACTGCCGATTTATTACTGCCGGGAAGACTAACGGAAATCTCAGACCCAATCCACTTCCTCAGCCTGGATAATACCGCAGAAAGGGAAGCTGAGTCTGACGTAGAAACGCCAGAAGATGAGGGTCAAACCACTGTCGATAATCCTTGGACGTTCAAGTTTCAACCCTATGCCACCCTTGCCTTAAGTACCTATGGTGATAGCACTGTCAGGGGCACAACCGTGGATTACCACTTAAACTTGGGAGACCTGCTAGACATCCTCAAAGTAGCCGCCAGCGGACGTTTTGAGGCGTGGTATGACAACTTAGGATTTATTGTGGATGGTTATTATGTCAATTTAGGGGGTAGCGGTATTGTTTCCTTTGAGAATTTACCAAATACCACCATTGAAAGTAAATTAACTGTTCAACAGGGGATTTACGACTTTGCTGTAAGTTATCGTTTCGGTGATACGCCTCCCCACCACTTACCCGATCAGCCCTTACAACGGAACTACCCCTTAATTTGGTTTGAACCCTATGCAGGGGCCCGCTTGAATGATATCAGTGCCGAGTTGGAGGAATTAACTCTCAGAACCGGAAATACAAGTATTTCAGCCAATTTCAATCGTATTGAAGTAACTCAAGGCAGAACTTGGTTTGAACCATTGCTGGGGGGGAAATTAGGGATTCAGTTAGCCGACCCCATTGCCCTTTGGTTACGGGGAGATGTGTCAGGGTTTGGCCTGGCTGGGGATACGGATTTGAGCTGGCAAGTCCTGGGTGGGGTCGATTGGTGGGTGAACCATTCCATTGCCTTGCAACTGGGCTATCGCTTTTATGAAATTGATTACCAAAACGGCTCGGGCAAGGGAGCTTTTGGCATGAATTTAAATTTAAATGGACCATTCCTCGGAGCAACAGTTTATTTTTAATCGCGCCAAGGCAAGATAGCTAAAGTACGGTGTTCAAAATCAAAAACGACCGATGTTGCAGTAATTTACTTGAAGGATTAATGATGAATAAAACTCTCTGGCAACGACTTTTTCCCCTAGCGGCGATCGCCATTTTTATCGTCCTAGTGATCAGTAATGTCAGGGTTATGGCTCAAAGCCGCATTGCCGATCCCTTACCTTCCTGGAATGACGGTCAACCCAAACAAACCATAATTGACTTTGTTCAAGCTGTGACCGATCCCGATAGCGCCAATTATTTACCCATCGGCGATCGCCTGGCAGTGTTTGATAATGATGGAACCCTATGGCTAGAAAAACCCGTTTATATACAACTCGCATTTATTTTAGACCAAGTCAAAATCCTAGCCCCCCAGCATCCCGAATGGCAAACAGAAGAGCCATTTAAGACGCTATTAACGGATCCGAATCCCGACTTGAAAGCGTTAGCAACAACAGAAAACCTGCTGCAGTTGGCGATGGCCACCCATACGGGCATGAGCCAAACAGAATTTGATGCCCAGGTTCAAGATTTTTTTCAACAAGCAAGCCATCCCCAATTTCAAACCCCCTATACCCAGTTAATTTACCAACCGATGGTGGAATTAATTCATTACCTTAAATTAAACAACTTTCAGGTCTATATTTGTTCTGGAGGCGGCATCGACTTCATCCGTGCCGTTTCTGAAGAACTCTACGGAATCCCACCAGAAAACGTTATTGGTTCTGCCATTAATAAAACCTTCCAAAAGAATGACTTTATTCGTCAAGCTGACTTGGTTAATCCCATTAACGACAAAGGGGGAAAACCGGTTAATATTAACCGCTACATTGGCAAAATTCCGGCGATCGCCGTGGGCAATTCCGATGGGGATATTGAAATGTTACAATATGCCGACAGTAACCCTAAACCCGACCTGGAATTACTGCTGCACCACGATGACCTAGAGCGAGAATTTGCCTATGATCATGGCACAGAAAAGGCTCTGATATTAGCCCAAGAAAATGACTGGACTGTGATTAGCATCAAAAAAGATTTTAAGCAGGTTTTTCCTGATTTTTAACTTTCCTATCCCGTGACTTAACGTATCCTTGTTAGTAGTGTTTTTGCCCAGAACTCTAATGGTTAATTTCCACAAATATCATTGCCTATGTTTGATTTCAGCCGCCGTTTGTTAATCGCTTTAATGGTAATGATTACGTTGATCTCTGCTGCTCCGGCAGGAACCTTGGCTGATCAAACTGTCACTAACCCCTGTCCCGACGGTATGGCTTGGATTCATGGGGGCACGTTTCGGATGGGATCAGATGACTTTTTCCCTGAGGAAAAGATCGTTGAAGACGTGACCGTCGATGGTTTTTGTTTAGAGCAAACGGAAGTCACCAATGCCCAATTTGCCGCATTTGTCCAAGCAACAGGCTACGTGACGGTGGCCGAACGTCCCCTTTCCCCCGAGCAATTTCCCGATTTAGCCGATGAACAACGAGCGCCGGGCTCTTTAGTGTTTGCAATGCCAGGGCCGGAAGTAACCGATGTGCCCCTGTTGAGTTGGTGGCATTGGGTACCAGGAGCTGATTGGCGTCATCCTGATGGCCCCGATAGTAATATCCAGGGCAAGGATAATTATCCCGTTGTGCAGGTTGCCTATGAAGATGCCCAGGCCTATGCGACTTGGGCGGGGAAACAATTACCCACCGAAGCGGAATGGGAATTTGCAGGGCGAGGGGGGTTAACCGATCAAATCTTTGGCTGGGGAAATACCTACTCTCCCCAAAAAGCCAATACCTGGCAAGGACGCTTTCCCTTTAACAACCAGGCACAGGATGGCTACGAGGGGACTGCCCCTGTGGCCTCGTTTCCCCCTAATGCCTTTGGACTTTATGACATGACCGGCAACGTCTGGGAATGGACAGCAGACTGGTATAGCAGCGATCGCCAGGGCATGGCCCATCAGTATAATCCCCAAGGCCCGGCGGAATCGGAGAGTTTTGACCCCAGGGAACCCGATGGCCCTAAACATGTGATTAAAGGTGGTTCCTATCTCTGCGCCAAAAATTATTGCAGTCGCTACCGCCCTGCGGCCCGGGAATCCCAATCTCCCGATACGGGGACGACCCACATTGGCTTTCGCTTAGCGAGTCATCCTGTTTGAGGGGATCCTCAATGGACTGTCGTCTAACTTCGTTCGCTGCTTCGTCGTCCCGGTAAATGCACTGTCAACCTACTGAATGGAAACCATGTTTGGACGAGTTTCAACCGCGACATCCCCCCACCGCCCCCTCAGCCAGTCGGAACAATTCAGACAGCCAAAAATTTCTGAATCACCTCTTGGCTAAGAGTCCGGGTATCGCCAGAGGCAACAATGCCGCCTTTTTGCATGGCGTAATAACGATCTGCTTGGCGAACAAAATGTAAGTGTTGCTCCACCAGCAAAACCGAAATCCCCGTGGCAGCAATAATCCGTTTGACGGCCGCTTCGATTTCTAAAATAATTGAGGGTTGGATCCCTTCAGTGGGTTCATCAAGAAGTAATAATTTCGGTTGCCCCATCAAGGCTCTGGCGATCGCCAGTTGTTGTTGCTGTCCACCGCTTAAATCACCGCCCCAGCGGGATAGCATGGTTTTCAACACGGGAAACAACTCAAAAATCTCGTCAGGAATGCCCTTTTGTTTTTGCCGCTTATCCACACAGGCCTCTAGACCTAGAATCAAGTTTTCCTGTACCGTTAAGCGGGGAATGATTTCTCGACCCTGGGGTACATAACCAATGCCTAACCGGGCCCGTTGATCTGGGGTGATCGGATTTAAAGGGCGATCGCCGTAAATGAGCTGACCACTACGGGGAGAGAGTAGGCCCATAATGGTTTTCAGCAATGTCGTTTTACCAACCCCGTTCCGGCCAATTAAACACACCATCTGTCCGGGGTCAATCGACATATCCACATTTCGCAAAATATGGCTTTCGCCGTAATACACATTTAAATCAGAAATTTGCAACATAGGGGGTTTGTGGTTAACAAAATTAAGTGGGGCGATACCAGCGAGAGAACCGGTGTCATTTTTTTCTATCCCTCAGGTGCGGCGGGGGGAACCGGAGGATGACTGCCAGAAGCCTCGATTTCATTGGCTGGGAGTTGAAGGCCCAGGCTTTCATCCCCGACTGTGGCAATCACCGACATAGGCAAATTTAACCCTTGCAATAAACGTTGATAGGCGTCCCATTGTAAAAGGTCAGCGGAATCAGGATGATGGGTCGCCACAAGATCCCGACTTAAACGCAGGACGAGTTTACGATCATCAAGGTCAGGCAATTCTTCAGACACGCGGGACAAATCTACGTCAACCTCCTGCAATAAATAATTTTGCAACTCTTGGCGTAGCTGTAAGGGATCAGCCCCCGTTGCCTCGAATACCCGGCTTAAGTTATCCAAAATAACTGACATTTCCGACTCGGAAATTTTGCCATCCGCAGCGGCGATCGTTGCCACTGTCCGCAGAATGGTGAATTGGCGGGGGGACAAACTGGGGGCTTCTCCCAAATAAACTTCAATCACCTTGGGATCATTTTGCACCTGATCCATGGATCCTTCGCACAACACGGAGCCTTGATGTAACACGGTTACCTGCCGGGCAATTTGTCGTACAAACTCCATATCATGTTCAATCACAATGATGGAGTGGCTCTCCGCCAGGGCGATTAATAAATCCCCCACATTTTCCGTTTCCTCATCTGTCAGTCCCGCCACCGGTTCATCCACCAATAAAAGGGTGGGAGACTGGGCGACTAACATGCCAATTTCCAACCGCTGCTTTTCACCATGGGACAGTAAATCCGCCGGTAAATTGGCTTTGGGGGTTAAACCGATAGTTTCTAATAATCCCCCCACGCTCCTGCGTTCCGCTGCTGTGGGCTGCCCCATTAACGTTGCCCATACGGACTTAGCCCGATTAACGGCTAGGTCTAAATTTTCCGCCACCGTTAAATTGAGATATACCCGGGGGGTCTGAAATTTTCGCCCCACTCCTAAGCGCGCAATGCGGAATTCAGGGGTTTTGCGTACGTCTTTTCCCTGAAAGAGAACCCGCCCTTCCGTCGGTTGAACTTTGCCCGTGATCACATCTAGAAAGGTGGTTTTGCCGGCACCATTAGGGCCGATGATGACCCGCAATTCTCCCGCATTCATTGAAAAATTGAGATGGTTAAGGGCTTTAAAGCCGTCAAAACTGACCGTTAAATCTTCAATTTCTAAAATTTTGGTTGTCATGGGATAAATATTGGAGTAGTCGAGACGAGGTATCTGGAATTTAAAACGGCCCTGGTTTATTCAAACAAGCTAGTGACCACCAAACTGTTTACCAAGAACGAAATGATCCGCTTTCTCACCGCAGACGCTTGTGATCATGCCAACCATTCCCCTGTTGGTCGTCATCACCTAGAAGAACTTAGGTATCGTTGATGTAAAAAAGTGGCAATGTTAGGCGGTGGCGAGGAAAAATTAACCGTGAATGTGGGGGCGCTGGGGTTGGGGGTGTCCAGAACTTTAGCGTAGACTTCAGCAGCGACATCCTCGTGGAAATAGGGGTGAGAAAAATTGATTTTAATATTGGTTAACGCGGCCGGTAAAAATGGGGGAGACTCTAGACTTTCAATAATGCCTTGTTTGGGCGATAACTTGAGCAATTTTCCCTGCCAAACATGCTCGTCAATCTGTTTGCCGTCTAGGCAGACATAACTGAGTAATACTGGTTCGGCTAAATCCCGATAGTGGATTTCTTCCACTGCCAGATGTAGGTTATAAGGATCATTGATTCCCTTGACATCATAAATTAAGATTGGTGCCTCAATCCCTTTCGCTTTGACGCTCCGGCAATCATTAATTTCCACAGTTGTCGCAACAGCTTGAAACGTCCGTTCGGAAATGAGAATCTGGCCACCGGTAGAAAAAGATTCAATCCGATAGGTTAAATTTACCTGATTACCAACCACCCCATACTTTGTCCGCTTTTCCGAGCCAATATTGCCCACCACTACTTCGCCGGTATTAATCCCAATCCCCATTTCTAGGGGTTCTAGGCCCCATGCTTGGACGTGTTTGTTGACCGCCTCAAGACTCAGTTGCATGGCGATCGCACAGGCAACGGCCCGTTGGGGATCGTCATCTTGGGCCGTGGGGGCCCCAAATAAGACTAAGATGCCGTCCCCCATAAATTCATCAATCGTTCCTCCATACTGGGTAATCACGTCAGCCATCTGGCCAAAATAAAAATTTAGAACTTTAACCACTTCTTCCGGTGTTAAGCGCTCTGATCTCGAGGTAAAGCCCCGCAGATCTGAGGTTAACAGGGTGATTTCCCGGCGATCGCCGCCTAACTTGAGACCCTCAGGATTTTCTAACAAATTAGCCACCACTTGGTCTGTTAAATAGCGGCCAAAGGTTTGTCTCACTTTGATTCCGGTAAAAGCCATGTAACCAGTAATCAACATGGCAGAACTCCCAAAGCTTAACAGCGACGGGAGCAGGGGCAACCAAATCCCGTGCAAAAAAGTGTAGTAAGAAATTCCCACAATTAAGCCCAGCGAACTGGCAATAATGCTCCACCGCAGCAGTTGAATTTTGATGGTTTTACCACCATAGCGAAATTGCCAACTGACAACGGCTCCCACGAACGCCCAAAAGATAATTTTGAGCGACTCTGATAACTCCGAATAGCCAATCACTAAGGGCTGTTCAGACAAGGCAATACCGATAATTTGACTAATAATATTGGCATGAATCTCTACCCCCGGCATGGATTCTGATACGCCGCCTATATTGCTGTAGGGAGTAAAGTAAACATCTTTGAAGCTTTCCCCCACCTTGCCGATCAAGACTATTTTATCTTTGGCCCAAGTTGAGGGCACGCGATTCTCTAAAATATCCATCATCGACACTTGCTCAAAATGCTGTTTTCCGCCGCGATAATTGATCAAAAACTGAAAGCCATCAGCATCGGTTCTAATATAGCTGCCTTCATTGGAATCCAA
>JBEAQB010000103.1:0-7548 GCA_041164125.1 Cyanobacteriota bacterium | reverse complement strand
AATCGGCTTAAATCAGCTAAAAATTTCATAACGAGAATTGCTTGGCACAGAGGGAATCACTTGAGCAAAGGGTAACAGAGGACTGACAATAGAGTTGGACAAACCTCCCCATTGAGATTAGGAGAAAATTATGGTTGACAATCCCAGAAGTCAGGTAGTGACCCAAGGTATCCAACGTAGTCCCAACCGTGCGATGTTGCGGGCCGTCGGGTTTGGGGATGATGATTTCACTAAGCCCATTGTGGGCCTTGCCAATGGCTTTAGCACCATTACTCCCTGCAATATGGGCATTAATGACCTGGCGCAGCGGGCTGAAGCGGGGCTGCGGGAAGCGGGGGCGATGCCCCAACTATTTGGCACAATTACCATCAGTGACGGGATTTCCATGGGCACCGAGGGCATGAAATATTCCCTGGTATCTCGGGATGTGATCGCCGACTCCATTGAAACCGTGTGCAATGGTCAAAGTTTAGATGGTGTGTTGGCGATCGGTGGCTGTGATAAGAATATGCCAGGGGCGATGATTGCCATGGCGCGGCTGAATATTCCGGCAATTTTTGTCTATGGTGGCACCATCAAACCGGGTCACTACCAGGGCGAAGATTTAACGGTGGTCAGTTCCTTTGAAGCGGTAGGACAATACAGTGCGGGTAAAATCGACGACGCTACCCTGTACGGGATTGAACGCAATGCCTGTCCAGGGGCAGGATCCTGTGGGGGCATGTTTACAGCCAACACCATGTCTTCGGCCTTTGAAGCGATGGGGATGAGCTTGCCCTATTCCTCGACGATGGCTGCTGAAGATGCAGAAAAAGCTGAGAGCGCGGCAGCTTCGGCCAAAGCCCTGGTCAATGCCATTAAACAGCAAATTTTGCCGAGTCAACTTCTCACCCGTCAGGCCTTTGAAAATGCGATCGCCGTCATTATGGCTGTGGGGGGATCCACCAATTCCGTTCTTCACCTTTTGGCGATCGCCAACACCATTGGGGTGCCCTTGACCCTGGATGATTTTGAAGCCATCCGCCGTAAAGTGCCGGTCTTGTGTGACCTAAAACCATCGGGGAAATATGTCACCACCAATCTACACCAGGCGGGGGGCATTCCCCAGGTCATGAAAATGCTGTTGGTACACGGGGTGTTACACGGGGATGCGTTAACGATTTCTGGCCAAACCCTGGCCGAGGTGTTGGCGGATGTGCCCGACTCCCCCTCCCCCGACCAAGACGTGATTCGTCAGTGGGATAACCCTGTTTACCAAGAAGGGCATTTAGCGATTCTGAAAGGTAACTTGGCCACAGAAGGCAGCGTTGCCAAAATCAGCGGCATTAAACGTTCTACTATTACTGGGCCGGCACGGGTGTTTGAGTCAGAAGAAGACTGCCTAGACGCGATTCTTGCCGGCAAAATTAAAGCCGGGGATGTGGTAGTCGTGCGTTATGAAGGGCCTAAGGGGGGCCCTGGTATGCGGGAAATGTTGGCGCCCACCTCTGCCATTATTGGTGCCGGTCTAGGGGATTCCGTCGGTCTGATTACCGATGGTCGCTTCTCCGGCGGAACCTACGGATTAGTGGTGGGTCACGTGGCGCCCGAGGCTTACGTGGGTGGGGCGATCGCCTTAGTTGAGGAAGGGGATCAGATTACCATCAATGCCGAAAAACGCTTATTAGAACTTCATGTGGATGCTGCGGTCTTAGCCGAACGTCGGGCCCGCTGGTCGCCGCCAGTACCCCGTTATCAACGGGGGGTCTTGGCCAAATATGCTCAATTGGTCTCCTCGAGTAGTTTAGGTGCAGTGACAGACGCCAACTTGTTTTGATGTCTGTTAGCGGTCTTGCGCGTTATTTTTGGGGGCATTCCGCACGCTGGAATGCCCCGGCCGCTTCCCCCGGCGGGCCGACAAACACGCAATTTGCCCCAAGCATTAGGGGTTGGGACTGGCTTCAGAATCCGCTAAGGTTAACAATGACCCTTTTTTCCTTGCATTACCAGAGTTAGACCATGATGGGCGTTATCCAGGCCAGTCGAGGAACCCGCGATATTATTGCTCCTGAAAGCTATTACTGGCAATGGTTAGAAGCCACGGCTAAACAGATTTTAGACCGCGCCCTTTACCAGGAAATTCGCACACCGATCTTTGAGCAAACCTCTTTGTTTGAACGGGGGATCGGCGAGGCCACTGATGTGGTGGGCAAAGAAATGTACAGTTTCAGCGACCGTGGCGATCGCCAAATCACCTTGCGTCCGGAGGGCACAGCCGGGGTTGTTAGGGCCTATATTGAGCAAAACTTACAAGCCGCAGGGGGTGTTCAACGACTTTGGTACACAGGGCCAATGTTCCGCTATGAACGGCCCCAAGCAGGGCGGCAACGGCAATTTCACCAACTCGGGGTGGAGGTCTTGGGCAGTGCCGATCCCCGGGCCGATGTGGAAGTGATTGCCCTGGGAACTGATATTTTGCAGGCCCTGGGATTGAGTAACCTCTCCTTGGCCCTAAACTCCGTCGGCAATGGCGGCGATCGCCAACGCTATCGAGACGCCCTGGTTGCCTATTTGACGCCCTTTAAAGATGATCTAGATCCTGATTCCCAGGACCGTTTGCAGCGCAATCCTCTACGAATTCTAGACAGTAAACACAAGCGCACCCAAGAGATTGTCCAGAACGCCCCTAGCATTTTGGCCCATTTAAGCGATGACTCCAAACGCCATTTTGACCAAGTTCAGCAGCTCTTGACAGATCTCAGCATTAATTACCAACTAACGCCCACTTTAGTGCGCGGTCTCGACTACTATACCCACACCGCCTTTGAAATTCAGTCTGGAGATTTGGGGGCTCAGGCCACCGTGTGTGGCGGTGGTCGTTATGATGGCTTAGTTGAAGAATTGGGCGGTCTAGCTACCCCGGCGGTAGGCTGGGCGATGGGGTTAGAGCGTCTGATGATTCTGTTGCAAAAAATTCATCAGCCCCCCAGTCAGGCGCCGGATTTTTACCTGGTCTCCAAAGGGCAAAAAGCGGAACCTCAAGCCCTCATTTTGGCTCAAAAACTTCGCCAACAGGGGTTTAGCGTTGCCCTTGATCTGAGTGCCAGCGCCTTTGGGAAACAATTCAAACGGGCTGACAAATCCAGGGCGATCGCCTGTTTGGTGTTGGGGGAGGGGGAAGTGGAAACGGGGACAGTACAGGTAAAATGGCTAGCAGAAAAGCAGCAGGAAACGCTGAATCTTAGGGATTTATTGAGCAATTTCGCGGAACTCAAAGAGCGTTTACAGGGACATAGGGGATAAATTAGGGTTTGGTTCAATCCTGATTTTCACATTTCTCCTTGGGGCCGGGGTAATTGGCCCCTAACCCTCAAGGCAGTCCTTTCCTCACGTCCCACTATTACCGCTCACCATGACTCCATGGACTATTTGGTTTAAAGCCGCCAATACTGATACCTGGCAAGCCCTAGACCGTTATCATTCCCTCCCCACTGGGCATTATCATTTAGCGGCCCGCTTACCCAGCGCGTTTAAACGATTAGCATGGCGTTGGCAGTTTTATCCCCAGGTGGGGGACATACAATATTATGATTTTCAAGGTCAAACTGACGCCGAAGGCTTAATTTCCCTGCTGGATCTCACGACAGTAGAGCCCGGAACCTGGCAACTCATCGGACGCCCCGACGAATTTGATGAGTTGTGTGGAGAAACTTGGCAAATCGAGCATCAATTCCAGATTACCCCTAGCCTGGCGTCGGCGCTGATGATACCACCACAGGGTCCCGAGCCCCCCGATACCCAGGTGAGCAGCCCCTATCCCGCCGCAACGTCCGAGGCCATCTCCCATCAGGGCACGGTCCAGTCCCCTGTCCAGGAGGAACATCACCCAGCAGAGGCGGTTTTAGGGGATAACGAGACGTATTTAGACCAGGAGCCAGTTCCGTTGACGGCAACTCCATTGATGACATTAGCGGATCCCGCTGAGGGGCCCGCGCCAAAAAGTATGGCGGAGACGCCCCCTTTTCGTTCGGTGAACTACGTTCTAGAGTTAACCGACACCGAAAAAGCGGCCACCTACCAAGTGGATATCACGGTCACCTTAGACACTCGCCGTCCCTCAGTTTATTTAGATCTTCCCAATCCCCGCCCCACAGGTCCGTTGTTATATCGTCCGGTTTCCCAGGCAAAATCCCTTTTACCCCCCAAATTATCCAAGGTTTAGGAAACGTTTACTGTCCAGTTTGATGGCTTATCAACGACGCTACTGCCGCCTTAATCAGCTCACCTGTTCCTATCTGGAATGGGGGACACCCGGTCAGCACCCCCTGCTATGCTTGCATGGGTTAGGGGATCAGGGGCTAGTTTGGGCCAGTTTGGCGGATTATTTAACCGAAATCTCAGACTGTGTTCATATTATTGCGCCGGATTTACGGGGCCATGGAGAAAGTGCTAAACCAACGACAGGTTATCATTTCGCTGACTATCAGGCGGATTTAGATGGGCTATTGACCCATTTGGGGTGGCAGTCGGTGGATGTGGTGGCCCATTCGTGGGGGGCGAAGCTAGCGTGTCGTTGGATGACGGTGAATCCCGCCAAGGTTAGGCGTTTAGTCCTGAGTGATCCGTTTTTTATCGGCACGATTCCCGCCATTTTTAAACTGACGTTTCCGGTGTTGTATCGGCTTTTATCCTTTCTCAAGTTGAGTCAATCCTTTCCCAGTTATGAAGCCGCCGAAGCGCTGGCTAAAACCCTGCCGGAGTTTTCCGGGTGGTCATCCTATCAACAACAGGTTTTTCAAGCCACCCTGCAACAACAACCGGATCAGACGTGGACCAGTAAATTTTCCCGTCAGGCCCGGGATGAGGTGTTTGAGCAGGTGATGAGTGTGCCAGGATTGACGGAAACCTTAGCTCAGCCCTGCCTGTTGGTGAGGCCCAGTCGGGGGGTCAATCGGGGGGACTGGCAGATTACTCCATTCAAACGCTATTTTTCCAAATTGACCGTGGCGGAGGTCGTGGGCAATCATTGGTCTTTTTTGGTTGATCCTGAACAGTTTAATCCCCTGGTGGCTAAGTTTCTGCTTGATTAAGTAGGCATGCTAGGATCGTCGTCAAAAGGCGCTATTTATCACTGCCACCCTCCCGGCGATCGCCATTGTTCCAGCCTTGGGAGTGTCTCTTGCCAGGGTCAATCGGGAACATTTTTGCGTCTTATGGGGTTAACGAAGATATGGTGCTTTGATTTTTTGCTTATGAACTGGACATCTTTTTCTCGCTGCACAACATTATTGGGCATGGCTTTGGCCCTCCCCCTCGTGGCTGCTCGACCTAGCGCCGCTAGCGAATTTACCGAAACCGAGATCGATCAAAGCCAAGTCATTGCCGTTGCCCGCCCCTTCGGAACCGAAACTATCAAGTATGATTTGCTGGTGATTGAGCAAATTCCCGAGCAAAATCAGTGTTGGCAAACCAGCGGTGCTACGCCCGTCATGGTGGATCCGTTGTTGCTGAACTACAACTTTGTCGGGCACTGTCGCCGGGCAACGGATAGCAACGGTTACTCCGTCCGGATTGATGGTGAGGACTATGGGTTAGAGTATTTATTGCGGATAGTGCCCAAGGGAGACGAATTAGTGTTGGTGGCTACCTCCCGTACCGGTAACTCCCCAGAATTAATTTTAGGGAGCACCCAAGGATTGGAAGCCGGTTTTATGCAGATTAAGCTTAAACCCGGCTGGCAATTTACTAAACGCACCTACGAAGACCAGGTGTTAGGGCATTTCTACATCAGTGGCAGTCAAACAGACGTTGAAGCGCCTGGCGTTGCCACCAGTGCCCCCCCTGCCGTTGAACCGGATGCTGTCCAACCGGAGCCGGTACAACCGGATGCCATCCAACCGGATATGACCCCTGTAACTGACGGTAGTCCCACGTCTGAGCCGGAAGGGGAAACGGGGGCGATGGCGCCGGATGTCTTGCTTTCCCCCCCCACCGAGGCGACGACGGAGCAGGCTCCCACCGTTACGGATGAAACCTTGTCGTCTAATCCGCCACTCTCTCCTGCCGTCCCCCTCAGGGGCGATCGCCGTCGCCGTCCTACCCCGGATAGCTTCCGCGGCGTTTAACGTTCGTTATTGTTGTCTTAACCATGCCGTCACCTAATTTAAGTCAATTCCAGGTCTTTGACCATGATTTGCCCACTGACGTGTGTCAGACCCTGTTGAGCACCGCAGAAATTGCGGTTGATACGGAAACCATGGGGCTGAATCCCCACCGCGATCGCCTCTGCCTGGTGCAAATTTGTGACCCCGACGGCATGGTCACAGCCGTCCGTATTGCCAAAGGTCAACGTCAGGCCCCAAACCTCAAACGGGTGATGGAGGCAGCAAATGTGATTAAGATTTTTCACTTTGCTCGCTTTGATACGGCCCAATTTGAACAAACCTTTGGCATTCAAACCCTACCGATTTTTTGCACAAAAATTGCCAGTAAACTGGCGCGGACCTACTCCTCACACCATGGTTTGAAGACCCTCGTGCAGGAACTACTGGGGATTGAGTTGGATAAATCGGCCCAATCCTCTGACTGGGGCAACGCGGCAAATTTATCCAGTTCTCAACTCAGCTATGCCGCCAACGACGTGCGCTATTTAATTCCTCTCAAGCATCAGCTAGAAGCTATCTTGGCCCGGGAAGACCGCCTCTCCCTAGCCCAGCGCTGTTTTGATTGCCTACCCGTGTTTGTCAGTCTGGATTTGGCCATGTTTGGTAGCGTATTTGAACACCATTAACTCCCCTGGGCACGCCGCTCTACCATCTGAACTCCCCTAAAATAGGGCGAGGGAAACCCCTGCCCTTGATAGCGGGGATATCCACCTTGATGTTGAACGGCTCAAAATCTTCATTTCTGGAGGCGATCGTGTCCCTTTCCCTGGATTGGCAACGGTTACAAAAGGCGTTGAGTGTTGAAGTTGAGCGGGGCTTTCAAAATCTACAAGGGAAGCAGCACCAGTTTAGCGCGTTTTTTTGTTTGACCTTTGGCAGCCCTCCCCCTGCCGGGACGCCAACGGCCGATCGCCGTCGTTGGCGCGAATTTGCCGACAAGTATGCCCACTATGAGACGTTAAGCCAGTCCCAGCGCCAAAGTTTAGTGGCCAGTACCCGCCGTTTTTTGCACGACCTACGCTGTCGTTTGGAGGCGCCATCTCCCGCCCCCAGAGTGATGGAGCCACCGCCCCATGTCCATGTGCCTAGGGTTGCTGACTCCAGCCGCCGCCGTCCTGATCAGGTGGTGTTGACCACGCCGTTAAGGGAGTTAACTAGCCTCAGTAAGCGTCAGACTCAACTGTTGCACGGCCTTGGTTTAACCACTGTGGAGGAGATGTTGACCTATTTTCCGCGGGATTATTTGGACTATGCACGCCAGGTAACGATTGATCAACTGACAGCGGGGGAAACGGTAACGTTAGTGGGCCAGGTGGTCAGTTGTCATTGCTTTACCAGCCCCAAAAATCAAAATTTAACTATTTTTCAAATCCAATTACGGGATCAAACCGGGCGCATCAAACTC
>JBEAQB010000102.1:0-4208 GCA_041164125.1 Cyanobacteriota bacterium | reverse complement strand
ATCCCGGTCAAAATCACTGAGGCCCGAGCCTATAGCCTTACAGGAGAGGTGCTTCCCTTCCAGGACAGGGACGGCTAACTCCCCAGTTCACGGCAGCGGCATTTATCGTCATCCCAATCCCGAACAGACAGCAGAGAACTCTTGCTAGAGACTACGCTCTCACGTTATAGTCTAGAGAAGAGTGCCTGAGTGCTAAACTTTAACGGCTTAACACACAGCTCAAGTTATCCTTAGGAATTTCCCACCTGAATTCAGCGTCTAACCTGTGATTAGCCCTGAACTTAATTCAGCCTTAGGGGGTCTTCCACCCCAGCGAATCACCCTAAGACAATTCTGACTCTAGCCGTCGTCCTCTTCCTGCTTTTTGCCTTGGCAAGCGGAAAGTTCTGTATATCTCTGATTGACCCCGGCGTTAGCTTAGCCGAATGCTCAAGCGAACAAATAATAGTAAGTTTAATTTTTGCTATAATTCACTCGAGTCTTGATCGCTAACTCCCTGATGCGAAAACCTAGCTAAAAGGGATGTGCCTCAAGAAAATTCTTCGGTATAGTTCAGGGTCAAAGATAGGGTCTTAAAAACAAGATTACTGTCCCTGTCGCCAATGTCAGACTAATAGAATGACGCAATTCTAGCGGCGATGGCCCAATCCTAGAGAAGCCGACGCTGTCCCTAAAGCCAACGCTAGGTAGTTTACTGCCTACGATGCAGAAAAACAGATAGTTTGCTTCATGAGTAAAATACTTTGGCTTTTGTGCCGGGTTTTTATTCCTTTGGGGTAAAAAGTCGGGAATTACAGTCCCCTACCCCAAAGCCTGTTAAGCGTTTTTTAGGAATTGTTTATTTTGTTGTGATAGTCACCAGCAATTACCCAGTATTTGTCCCAGTTTTTTCCTCTGGATTCAAGCAACACCCAGAAATTTCCCTCGACGGCTGTTCGCTCAATCGACCCGTCTCTGTTAAATCCCAGGCTAGCTGACTCCCTAATGAGTCTGCTTTGTCAAGCAATTCTGGCTGACCCATAACCAGTTAGTCAGGTGCCGTCCTTTGTCCGAGAAACAGTATAAATCGACACAGCTACCTGTGTTCTATCTCCCTCCCTTCCGAAACAACGGGTTCTGTTGGAGAGTCCCCTTTAGAGGAATATATTTATGCCAAAACAAATTATTATTGCTGAAAAACATCAGGTCGCCGCAGTTTTTTGGGAAGAACAGATTCAAGAATTAGTGGTGTCTACTGGTACCCAACAGGTAGGAGATATTTACCTGGGTCTAGTTGAGAACATTATTCCAGGCATCGATGCCGCCTTCATTAATATTGGCGCTGCCGAAAAAAATGGCTTCATCCACGTTAACGACCTAGGCCCCTTGCGTCTTAGAAAAAATGCTGGATCCATTAGTGAATTGCTCGCGCCCCAACAAAAGGTGTTAGTGCAGGTCATGAAGGAGCCGACCGGCAACAAGGGGCCCCGCTTAACCGGTAAGGTGAGTTTGCCGGGACGTTATCTGGTCTTAATTCCCTATGGACGAGGGGTTAATTTATCCCGTCGTATCCGTAACGAAGAAGAGCGCAGTCGTTTACGGGCTCTGGGGGTATTAATTAAACCACCTGGCATGGGCATGTTGGTGCGCACCGAGGCGGAGGATATTCCCGAAGAAGCCATTATCGAAGACCTAGAATATTTGCAAAAACAATGGGAGATCATTCAGCAGCAAGCGATGACCAGTCGCCCCCCGGCCCTGTTAGATCGAGACGATGATTTCATCAAACGGGTCTTGCGCGATATGTATTCTCTTGAAGTAAATCGTATTGTTGTGGATACCCAATCGGCGGTTAAACGGGTTAAACAGCAATTAATGGATTGGAATGAAGGTCAATTACCAGAAGGCGTCCTGATTGATCACCACCGCGAATCTAAGTCAATCTTGGAATACTTCCGGGTCAACGCAGCCATTCGAGAAGCCTTAAAACCCCGAGTTGATTTACCATCGGGGGGATACGTCATCATTGAGCCAACAGAAGCTTTAACGGTTATCGATGTTAACTCGGGTTCCTTTACCCATTCCGCCACCTCCCGGGAAACGGTTTTGTGGACTAACTATGAAGCGGCGACGGAAATTGCTCGCCAATTACGACTACGCAATTTGGGCGGGGTGATTATTGTCGATTTCATTGATATGGATTCCCGTCGTGACCAGTTGAAGCTGTTAGAGCACTTTAATCGTTGTTTGAGGGTGGATAAAGCACGGCCGCAAGTGGCGCAATTGACTGAGTTGGGCTTGGTGGAATTGACGCGGAAGCGGCAAGGTCAGAATATTTATGAGTTATTTGGTCAACCCTGTCCCCAATGTGGTGGTTTGGGTCATTTAGTCGAGTTACCTGGGGAGAAAGGGCATGTTTCGTTAGAAACTCCAGTTATTCCCGCGATTAGTAGCAGTACCCCCCGGTTGGTCGAAAAACCGATTATTGCACCCCCGGTTAAGGTGAGCGAGGCAGAGGTCAAGACAGAGGACAAAGATCAAGATGAAGCCTTTGACTTACTGTTTCACCCCAATTACCAAGAACAAGGAGAGGTTGATCGCCGCCGTCGCCGTCGTCGTGGCTCAGATGCAGCGAAAGACGATAGCGCTAAGGGATCATCGCTTGCCCGCAGTAAGTCCCTCACGACCGATCAACCAAAGGACAAGAAGGACAAAGATAAAGATAAAGATGCCGGTGGTGATGAAGTCTCAATTTCCCGTCGCGAACGCCCTGCTCGCCGAGCGGAGAAATCATTGGTTCCCGTTAATGTGACAATGACAAGCTTAGAACAAGAACTATATGCCCGGATGGGAATTTCTCCTTTGTTAAAAACGGATTACCCGCTCCATGAGTCAAAGTCTTACAGGGTTGCTGTGTTTACACCGGATGAGCAGCCAGAGAAAACGATTGATCAGTCGGTGACAGTCAGTAATGGGACACATCCCTCGACACCATCGGCAACCCATCCCGCTGAACCGACCGTGTCTGCTGGTGAGGGGGAAAAACCAGTAGAAGCGCCGCCCAGCCTCGACCTTGACTCCCCCCTAGTGGTTCTAGAGACGACTCCCCCCTCCTCTTCAGTGATTAGTGCTGCCGCTGTCGAGACGAAAAAACGACCTGGCCGCCGCCGCCGGCGTCCTTCAGCAGAGTCATGAACCTTGACTCCCATCACCAAGGACTAAGGGGCATCGACCATCCAGATTGGTGGTTACAACACCATCAGCTAGGCGGCGATCGCCTGGTGGCCGGGGTGGATGAAGTGGGGCGGGGAGCCATCTTTGGCCCCGTGGTAGCAGCGGCAGTGTTATTGCCGATCACGGCGATCGCCCAGTTACGAAGCTTGGGGGTCAAAGATAGTAAAAAACTTTCTTCCTCCCAACGGGAAACATTAGTCGTTTCCCTCTCCACTACCCTAACCGCCTATCACATCAGCTTTGCGGATGTTCCCACCATCGACAAGCAGAATATTCGTCAGGCCAGTTTGTTGGCCATGGCGCGTTCTATCCGGGGGTTGCCAACGTGCCCAGCCCACTTGCTGGTGGACGGTCGGGATCCGCTTCCTGGGTTACCCATCCCGCAAACGGCGGTCATTCAAGGGGACAGCCATTCAGCTATAATCGGTGCTGCGAGTATTTTGGCAAAAGTGTGGCGAGATCGCTTAATCGTCCGCTTAGCGACTCGATTTCCAGGCTATGATTTAGCCAATAACAAAGGGTACGGTACGGCAAGGCATCGCCAGGGGTTACGACAATTGGGTAAAACGCCCCTACATCGCACCTTATTTTGTCGAAAAATCTTGATCTAAATGCAACTGCCTGAAACAAGGACGCGCACGCTCCTACCAGGAAGCCTTGGTGAGGAACATGCACGGTAAATTGAGGAACAATTCAGAATCAAGAAAATATGGTAATCAACGACGACGGGAGCGCTGTCTTCTCCGGGTTGCTTCTTTGCGCTTGCTTTTTTCCTGGGGTGTTTCAAAAAATTGATGCTTTTTGAAGTCTGTATAGATGCCAGCTTTGGCCACTTGACGTTTGAAGCGACGTAATGCGGATTCAATGGGTTCGTTTTGACCTACTACAACTTGAGTCATTGGGGACTTTTAAACCTCCTGAAGGAACAAAATGGAAAATGGGTGATTAATTTGAGCAAACGCCTAACTATTCAATTAGGCATAGATTTTCTATTT
>JBEAQB010000101.1:0-4735 GCA_041164125.1 Cyanobacteriota bacterium | reverse complement strand
TCAAATATTTGCAGATACCTTATTTTTACACCAACTTTTTAGAAACAGAACTTAATTTTGACTTTTTTTAAATATCTGTTACATCACGATTTTGACAACATTAAAGTTGTTTAATCTTGAGATTTAAGGCGGTGAAATTTCAGTTTATTATGGCTTGCCATCATCCCCTAACTAAAGCAAGAGAATTTCTAGACCTCGCAATCGAGGCTTTCTACGTCATCTGATTAATAAAAAAACAAGGGCACTTTACAGACAGAGTTGGGTAATGGCAATATTGCCACCAAAACACACATCCACATCTGATCCGGGTCGTCGGGGCCGTTGACTATACTCACCTTGGTAATGGAAACTGCTGCCATCAACTTTGAAGTCTACCAATAACGGGTCTCGACTGGGTTCACAAAAAATCAGTTCTGGATCGGGGTCTGATGGCGTTAGATGGGGTAAGTTCACATTCCAAAAGTGTTGGGGTGGTAAAGGTTTTTGCCAGAGACAATCAAGCACGATCGCCGCCCAACGACTGGCCCATTGCCAGTCAATAGTCAAGGGACGGTTAATCCAGTGGGAAATCGCAATTGCCTTTTTACCCAAAATCGCCGCTTCCCGCACTGCCGCCACGGTGCCAGACAAGTACATATCAATGCCCAGGTTGCCGCCGGCATTAATGCCAGCAATGACCCATTCTGTTTCAGGATAAAAGTGCATTAGTCCTAGACGGGTACAATCCGCCGGTGTACCGTGAATTGCATAGCGATCACTGGCGCGTTGCTCCACCACAATTGGGGTATCAGTGGTGACACGGTGGCCGCAGCCTGAGTGCTGAAGAGTCGGAGCAACCCAAACGCCTCGACAGTTCAAAGCTTCGTAGAGTGCTTGAATGCCGGGGGCGTCTATGCCGTCATCGTTGGTTAACAAAAAGGTCATCGTTTACAGCCAAGGGAGAACGGATTTGTGCTTTTATGAACATCTTACACAAATTGACGTGTTAGACTTGCCCAAATCTTATCGGGAGTCTGGAGAGGAACACTCCGGCTTGCGGCTTTCACCCTAGATGCGCTTCAACATCGGCAAACTTGTCTGGGATAATGAAATTTTAATAGCCTCAATTATTTCTTAGGACAGCGCTTATCGATACCATTTACGGTCAATGCCAACGGCTTAAAACTAGCCATGTTAAGCAACTTAAACGCCTCTACCATCAACGTCTCCCTGGCGATCGCCTGGTGACAGTGGACCTAGCTCAACGCTTAGGCGCGATCAGCCATGACATCAAACAACCGTTGTCGGTTTATGTCAATCGCCGGGGTCAAATTATTCGCGTTGGGGTAGGGACACCGCGCCAAACCCAAATTCCACCTTTAGAACTTCCCCGGTACAGTGAAAAGCGTTTGTCGGGCATTCGCTGTCTCACCACAGACCTAAAAGCGGCACCGCCCCGAGAAGCCAGCTTAATTGCCATGGCTTTGCAACGCTTAGATGCTTTAGTTGTCCTCAATGTGACCGGTCAGGGGTTTGCCAAGCGAGGCGGGGGGGTGACAGGCTACGTGAACAGCGGCTACATTGCCCATTTACTGCCCCAGGGTGAAGTTAATAACCGTTCCACCAACGTCAATTGGACGGTATCTGACGCATTAAGCTTAGACCGACTCGCAGAAGAAGCGATTCTAGACCTGGCTGAAAACCTGGAAGCCGAATTTGAGCGGGAATTTATTGCCCGTGAGGTGGAAGTGGGGCAAGAACAGGTATTGGTAGTCGGCTTAAAAACTGCTGATATGGACGACCGACATTTTGAGGAAGGCGTAGCGGAATTAGAACGACTGGTGGACTCTGCAGGGGGACAAGTCTTACAGGTTTTGCGCCAAAATCGCAGCCACCCCCATCCCCAGACCGTCGTTGGTGATGGCAAGGTCGAAGACATTGCCCTAGCGGTACAAACCAATGGTGCCAATTTAGTGGTTTTTGATCGGGATTTATCCGCTGCCCAAGTTCGCAACTTAGAGCAACGCTGCGGCGTCAGAATCATTGACCGCACCGAACTGATTTTGGATATTTTTGCCCAACGGGCCCAATCGCGGGCGGGAAAACTTCAGGTAGAATTGGCCCAATTAGAGTATCTATTACCTAAACTGGTGGGGCGGGGCCAGGGGATGTCCCGATTAGGGGGCGGTATTGGCACGCGGGGGCCAGGGGAAACCAAATTAGAAACGGAACGACGAACCATCCAAAGTCGCATTGCCAAACTGCAAAAACAAGTCACCGAGCTACAAAACCACCGCTCCCGCTTACGGAATCAACGCCAACAGCAGGCGGTGCCGACGGCAGCCATTATGGGGTATACCAATGCGGGCAAATCTACCTTACTGAATGCCCTCACCCAAGCCGATATCTACGCAGCGGATCAACTCTTCGCTACCCTTGATCCCACTACCCGTCGCCTCTCCTTGTTTGATGCCGCAGCCCAATGCTATCGTCCCGTTTTATTAACGGACACGGTGGGGTTTATCCATCAATTACCTGACGCCTTAATGGATGCGTTTCGGGCGACGTTGGAGGAGGTGACGGTGGCAGATTTGTTATTGCAAGTTGTGGATTTATCGGATCGGGCTTGGCGTCGGCAAATTGAGTCCGTGGCTAATATTTTAGGGGAAATGCCTTTGGCCACAGCCCCAATGTTGATGGTGTTTAATAAAATCGATCAGGTTTCTAGTGAGGCGTTAGCCGCCGCCCAGCAGGATTATCCCCATGCCGTTTTTATTGCCGCCCGACAGGGGATTGGCCTGGAGACCCTGAAAAAACGACTCTTACAACATCTTGTTGAGATATAACCTCAAACGCCTTCAAGCCTTAACGCTGGGGCGATCGCCTTATTTGGCTTTGGCCGCTTTCTTGGCTGCTTGTTTCGCCCGTTTCTCTGCTTGTTTTTTGGCAGTTTGTTCTGCAACTAGGCGGCGTTTTTCAGCTGCTTGTTCGGCATGAATTTTATCCAAATAGTAATGATAATCTCCGGCATAAACCACCAATTCCCCCTCCCGGACTTCCACAATTTTGTTGGCAACACGGGAAATAAAATACCGATCATGGGAAACCAAAACCACCGTACCTTCATAGCTTTGTAACGCTTCCTCTAGCATTTCTTTCGCAGGAATATCCAAATGGTTGGTCGGCTCGTCGAGAATCAGAAAGTTGGCGGGGGTCAGTAACATTTTTGCCAGGGCTAGCCGGGCTTTTTCCCCGCCACTGAGGGCTTCCACCGCTTTAAATACCGTTTCCCCAGAGAATAAGAACCGACCGAGTAGGGTCCGCACCTCCTCATTTTTCCAATCCGGCACCTCATCGTGGATCGTTTCCATTACGGTCTTTTTCAGGTCTAGGGCCTCAGCTTGATTCTGTTCAAAATAGCCCGGAATAATGTTGTGGTCTCCCAGTTTAACCAGACCCTCCTCAGGGGGTTCCATTCCCATAATCATCCGGAGTAGGGTGGATTTCCCACACCCATTGGGCCCCAGAAAGGCAATGCGATCGCCCCGCTCAATTTCCAGATTAGCCCCTAGAAAGAGCAATTTCTCATTGAAGGCATGGGACAGATCTTGAATTAATGCCACTTGACGTCCACTGCGGGGCGCCGGCGGAAAATGGAACTTGAGGGTTTTAACGGTGCCAATGGGGGCTTCAACCCGTTCGATTTTTTCCAACTGCTTTTCCCGACTTTTGGCTTGGGTGCTACGGGTGGCACTGGCCCGAAACTTATCCACAAACGCCTGTTGTTTAGCCAATTCCTTTTGTTGGTTTTCGTAGGCACTCACCTGGGCTAGCTGACCTTCAGCTTTCTGGGTTAAGTAGGCAGAATAATTTCCTAGATAAGTGGTGGATACCCCCCGTTCGGTTTCGACAATTTTGGTGCAGAGTCGGTCTAAAAATTCCCGGTCATGGGAAATAATCACCATGGGGGTTTTCAACCCTTTCAGGTAGGTCTCTAGCCATTCGATGGTCTCTAAATCTAAATGGTTAGTGGGCTCATCCAGTAATAAAATATCCGGTTCTTGCAGCAGGATTTTGGCCAAACTGATCCGCATCTGCCAACCGCCACTAAAGGAACTCACCAGGCGATCGCCATCTTCGGGTTCAAAGCCCACTTCCGGTAAGATACGCTCAATTTGGGACTCTAGGCGATAGCCATCTAAGCCTTCGAACTGACGCTGCAATCGATCAAGTTTGTGGATTAACTGATTTAATGTTTCAGGATCTGCCCCCTCCATTTTGTGATGAACTTGATGGATAGCCGCCTGTACCGTGCTGGCGTCTGTAAACACTGTCCACATTTCTTCTCGTAGGGTACGGGTGGGCACCACATCAAATTCCTGAGTAAGATGGGCAATCTTCAGGGCAGACGGACGAATAATTTCCCCAGCCGTCGCTTCGATTTCTCCCATAATGATGCGAAGTTGGGTCGATTTACCGGCGCCATTCACCCCCACTAAGCCGACTCGCTCCTCCGATTTCACTTCCCAATTAATATCTTTGAGAACTTCACCCGTGGGATAAATTTTACGAATGTGTTCGAGTCGGAGCATGGAAAAACCTACGGCTAAGCTGCGCTTCTAGTTTATAACAATTTGTAAAGAACTCGACGATCAGCCAAGTATCATGGCAGCCAATGGTATAGGGTATCGCGTCGATGAGCGGGGCGGTGTATAGATTGAATGGCCGTTTGCAGTTGACACTCACTTAAACAAGT